>JBBQIG010000574.1:0-3829 GCA_038324715.1 Anaerolineae bacterium
GACAGGAACTGGATCGGGCTGGTTTCGTTCACCCCCCATTAACCTTGAGGCAATCACGTCGCGTGCAGCCGACCTTATCACTACCGGCAAAGCGGAAGAAGCTCTTCAACTCCTGGAAGATCCGCTTGAACGCCATCCGCGTGCTGCCGAACTACACTTTGCAGCAGGGACAGCCTTTATAGCCCTTGGCGACGTGTGGGCAGCAATTGCCTGCTTTGAAAATGTCCAAAAGATCAGTTCAGACCCATCCGTATCGAGTCTGTTAGCCAATCTATATCTGCAAGTTGGTATGAATCTATATGCCCTACAAGCTGCTCGTCAAGCAGTCAAAGTTGAGGAAGACGCCGAGTTTCAGGATGCGTTGCAGGCGATGGTCACGGGGCTTGAACAGGATATAGCGCAGTTGGTACAAAGTACCGGCGTTGCAGTCACCCAAGCCGAAATAGGGCTTCGCCACCATGACGACGCCCAGCGTGCGCTCAATATAAACGACTTTCAAGAGTGTATCAACGCATGTCGTCGCGCCATCCGCTTCTTGGGTAACTGGCCTCCCATTCATAACAATCTTGCCACGGCGCTCTTTTATCACGGTCAGCCAACAGAAGCACTGACGACGACTCAAAATCTCTTGGCGCATCACCCCGACAACCTGCACGCTCATAGCAATGCCATCAAGTTCCTGGCGTGGAGTGGCAAACTGGATGACGCGCATTCCTTCGGGGAGCGCCTTCAGGGTCTAGAACCCCAAAACGATACCGATCGCTTCAAAAAGGCTGAAGCCGCCGCAATCTTGGAAGAGGACGAAATCGTCTACCAACTCTTAAAGCCGTTTGCAGAAGCGACTTTAGTCCCCGTCAATGATCTAGAGTGGCAAATAGTGCATCGTTTTGCGATTGCAGAGGCCAACACAGGACGCACAAAATCTGCGCTACAGCATCTCAAGCAACTAGATGAAACAGATCCTGGGTTGCAGTCCATCATCGCAAATCTCAAGGCAAAGCGTCCAGGAATTGGCTGGTCGTCACGTTATCCCTATTTCGGTATTGCAGAGATTCTCCCCTGGCAGGGCTTTGAGGCGATTGGGAAGGTGATGGAGCAGAGGGCAAAGCTCGACGAACACAAATTCCGTAGCCGTATGGCACGGTTCAATGAACGCTATCCACAAGCGGTCTTGGCGGGCAAAAAACTAATCTGGGAAGATCTACAAGTCACCGTCGGTCTAGAACTATTAGATGCAATGGGAACACCAGAAGCATATGCGGCTTTACGCGAATTTGGATTGAGCCAGGCTGGCAAGGACGAGGAACGATTTCAGGCACTTGCCATCTTACGTGAAGCTGAACAACTCGCGCCGGATGAACTTCTGCGCATCTGGCAAAATGGCAAATGGCAAGAGGTAAATCTACGCACCATTGAGGTTAATGATGATCCTTATGCCGATTACTCACCGAAGACAAAAAAGCTGCTCTTACAAGGACTTGATGCAACGCACAAAGGCAAATTAGCAGAGGCAGAGCGTTTATTTAAGCAAGTGCTTGCCCAAGAGTCACAAGTGCATGATGCCTATAATAATCTCGGTATTGTCTATGCTATGCAGGACGATCATGAGCAGGCCAAAGCTATGTATCATAAGGCGTTGGAGATCAACCCAAATTACGGTTCTCCTCGCTGCAATCTGGCACTCTACCTCTTAGATGATCTAGATATTGAAGGCGCAAAGGAGCTGATTGCTCCTTTGGCAACTTTTGCGCGCTTGCCCGAATTTGAGATGGTCTTCTATCTATATCTTCAAGCGGCGATACTCTTCTATGAAAAAGAGTATGCACGCTCAAAAGAATTAGTAGAGCTTGCACTAGACATAGACCCAGAGTTCGATTTAGCCCTAGACCTGCAAGATCGTATTCAACTGCTCATGGGCTTTGCGGGGAATCAGAACAGTTTCCTACATAGTCTTTTTCAACGCGCACTGAACAGGCGCGTCGCTATGCAGACAAAACTCAAGACGGACGACGTGACCCTGGACATGGCGCTCGGTCTCTATACCCGTGAGATACAAGGTAGCATTGCGCGCGTCATCATGCCGCAAGGGGGCTGGTCTGGATTCAAGAAGAAAGAACTCCACAAGCTACTTCTCAGCACGTTGCAAGACCCATCCACGCTCCAAGACCTTGTAGCCAAGCTGAATGACGAGGAGCGAGCGGCACTTAGCGCAGTCATGGCGCGGGGTGGAACAATGCCCTGGGATGAGTTCAATGAGCACTATGACAATGATCTGGAAGAAGACCCAAACTGGCAATATCATCTACCTACGACTGTGATGGGGCGTTTACGGCAGCGCGCCTTGCTCGTAGAAGCCGAAGTTAAGGGCACACTTAAAGTCATCGTACCCCTTGAACTACGGAATGAACTGACAAAACTGCTTTGATCCAGAGAAAAGAACCAGATCGCAAGTTGCGTATCTAGTGCAAGATGATCCACGTCAAAAGATACAATCAAAAGATGCATTAACGTAAGCACGCTTACTTGTTAAATCGATTCGAACTTGTGTATAATGGTTGCCATGATGGATAAAACGCCTACCACCCATCGGCCATCTGCCGAGCCATATTCCATCACAACCGCCGGTCCCCACACCAAGGGTGCAGCCGTCGGTGGCATGATCGCGCTTATATAGCCCGCGGCCTTTGCGGGCCTCACGCGGGCCAACCCACAACGTGAAGTGTGAAGCGGTGCGTTCATTGACGCACTCTTTATATTTCGCGTTTTTTGCTGCCCACAATTAGAAACTAGAACAACGTGATTATCAACCGGCCCATGTAGCAACTTAACTAGAAGTCGCTAGAAATATGAGCCGTCTAACCAGATTGCAGGAGTCGATCATGTCAAACCGTTATCAGCCACTGGAAATTGAAGCCAAGTGGCAAGCCGCTTGGGAAGAGCAAGGGCTGTATAAAACTGTCGAAGACCCAGAACGCCCGAAATGGTATGCAGTGACCATGCTGCCATACCCATCTGGCGATTTGCACACAGGTCACTGGTACGCCTTCACACCCAGTGATGCTGCCGCGCGTTTCAAGCGCATGAATGGCTACAATGTCTTGTTCCCAATCGGCTTTGATGCCTTTGGGCTGCCCGCAGAGAATGCAGCAATCAAGCGCGGCATCCATCCCAAGATTTGGACTTATAGCAACATTGAGCGGATGCGCGGCCAATTGCGCCAAATGGGTGCCATGTGGTCATGGGATCACCAGGCTGTCTCCTGTGACCCCGATTATTACAAGTGGACACAGTGGTTCTTCCTGAAGTTTTTTGAAAACAACTTGGCCTATCGGGAGTTTTCGCCCGTCGATTGGTGCCCCAATTGCCAAACCACCCTGGCGCGAGAGCAAGTTTGGGGCGATGACCGCCGCTGCGAACGCTGTGGTACGCCCGTTATCAAAAAAGAGTTGAATCAATGGAAGTTCCGCATCACCAACTATGCAGAAGAACTGCTGGACGATCTGGAGACACTGGAGTGGCCTGAACGCGTCAAGGTCATGCAAACCAACTGGATTGGTCGCAGCCAAGGTGCAGAAGTCACATTCCACACAGAGCAAGGCGACCCGCTGGTCATCTTCACCACGCGTCCCGACACATTGTGGGGTGCAACCTTCATGGTCTTGGCTCCAGAGCATCCATTGGTAGAGACCATTACCACGGATGCACAGCGCGCTGTGGTCGAAGAGTATAAGAGCAAAGCGGCCCTGCTGGATGAAGTGACGCGCGGAGCAGTTGACCAAGAAAAGACAGGAGTCTTTACAGGTGGCTATGCCATCAATCCGGTCAACAA
>JBBQIG010000575.1:0-3822 GCA_038324715.1 Anaerolineae bacterium
AGCGTGCCGTTGCACCCAGGGCCTGCATCACCACCGCACTGTGTCCCACAGCATCCACACTAATATCAGTTCCCTTGCCACCCGTAATGTCCATAATGGCCGCAGTTGTTTCCTCAGCATTCCCGCCCACGGTATAGGGTATGCCACAGGCCTGAGCCAGCGTGCGCCGCGAAGCCACCGGGTCAATCCCAATCACACGACAACCACGCAGCGCAAATGCTTGCGCGGCCAAATTGCCCACCATACCCAATCCATAAACCGCCACCCAGGGCGAATCGCGAATTTCACTGACAACAATGCTGGTCAATGCCACGCCCGCCATGCGTGTCGCCGCAGCCACTGCGGGTTCCATCTCATCTGGTACAGGAATGATTAACTTCTGTTGGTTGTAGAGCACCACTGAGCCATGTCTGCCATAGCTAAAGACTCGCTGCCCCACCTGTGCCCGTGTGACATCAGCCCCAACAGCAAGCACCTTCCCCACATTGGCATACCCTGAGCGGTAGGGGTAGCTACACCACTGGTTAGGCAGAAAGACCTTTGGCTCACGCCCTGTATAGTTGGCGAGTTCTGTTCCTGCGCTGATAAAGGTTGCCTCAGTCTCGATCAGTAACTCTTCCGGCCCCAGTCTCCTTTCGTCCAGTTCCCGCGCCTGAAGTTCAACTTCATTTTGGCCGGTAACGACCACCTCACAAATCTGCATAGAGTACTTCCTTAGTATGTCCGTACATGGCGAATAGTTTGCATATACAAGATGGCTCTTGATAAGCCCTCTTGATAAGATCATATGTTGCATATCTATCATAAACGATTTGCACATAATTTGGGCAGTCAAACCCTCTGTGCTATCATCTGCGTTTCGCGGTGCGCCACTCAACCCTCAATCCACCAACAATTCAACATAGCCATGCGACTCTTTTGGGAAATTGTCTATTTATCTCTGCGTCGCCAGCTCACCTATCGCGCAGCCATGTGGGGAGGTCTCACCACCAATGTCTTCTTTGGCCTACTGCGCGCCCTGGTCATGATTGCGCTCTATGACACGCGCAACGAAGTCGCGGGGTTAACGCTGCAAGACGCCATCACCTACACGGCTCTCAGCCAGGCAATCATCGCCTACCTCAGCATCTTTGGCTGGTGGGATGTCATGGACTCGGTCAATAGTGGCGAAATTGCAGCCGACATGCTGCGCCCCATGAGCTACTTGCGCTTTTGGATGGCGGCAGAATTGGGTCGTTCTCTGGTCAATATTCTCTCGCGCGGCGTCAGTATAATGGTCATCTATAGTTTCTTTGTAGACATCTCGCTACCAAACTCACTTGGGCAATGGTTACTGTTTCTGCCCGCGCTCTGGCTCAGTTGGCTTGTAAGCTTTGCCTGGCGATTCCTTGTTAATTTGGCTGCTTTCTGGACACCCAACGCCCGTGGCATTGGCCGTTTCGCCTTTGGTCTCACATGGATCTTATCAGGTTTCTACATGCCACTGCGTCTCTATCCCGATTGGTTTCGCACATTATGCGAACTCACACCCTTTCCATCAATGGTCAGCGCGCCTTTGGAGATTTATCTCGGTCTGCTGCAAGGGCCAGAGTTGCTCTGGGCCTTGTTCAACCAACTCCTGTGGTCGGTCATTCTCATCACGCTCGCGCACAGGGTCTTGAATCGCGGCGTGCGCCGCCTCGTCATCCAAGGCGGCTGATTCTTCAATACCAGCCAGAGACCTTGAGACCTTACTCAACATTCGTCAGAGAAAACCCATCAGAGAAACGCAAAGTGAACGACAATGGCTCGACTCGATCACCTTCGCTACAACCTTGAACTCTATCTGCGCTTGATCAGCGTCCAAATCCGATCGCAGTTGCAATACCCAGTCTCCTTCTGGATCGACGTATTTGGCACGGGACTTGCTCTGGCTGGCTTCTTTGCCTCGCTGGCGCTGATCCTGCAACGCTTTGGCAACCTGGGCGGCTGGCAAATCGGTGAAATCGCCTTTCTCTTTGGCGTTCTCGAAATATCCTTTGGGGTCATGGATATGATCTTTGCAGGTTTTGACCCCGCTACCTTTGGTCGTCGAGTCCGTCGCGGCACCTTTGATCAACTGCTCTTGCGCCCCGTAAACATCACCTTACAAGTCTTAGGTGATGATTTTATCCTGCGCCGGTTAGGGCGCATTACGCAAGGAGTGGTCATCTTTGCTATTGCGCTCAACCTGACTGATATTCAGTGGACGCTAGGTAAAGTCCTCTATCTTCCCCTCGTCGTTCTCGGCATTGTCACCTTCTTTGGGGGGCTTTTCATCATCGGCTCCACCATCACCTTCTGGACAGTGGAATCCATCGAAGTGATGAATGTCTTTACCTATGGCAGCAGCGAGTTGATCTCCTACCCCATGCATATCTATCCAGATTGGTTGCGTTCTTTTTTCACCTTCATCCTACCTGCCGCCTTGCTCAACTACTATCCTGCCCTCTATTTTCTAGACAAGCCTGATCCCTTGGGAATGCCCATCTTTTTACGCTTTCTGTCGCCACTTGCAGGACTTCTCATCCTGTCTGTTTCGCTACTTGTTTGGCGTTTTGGCATCCGCCACTACCAAAGCACGGGTACCTAACTCTTCCATCACAAAAAGAACCAGATCCAAAGAACCAGCGCGCAGAACCAATCGTTCAGAAATCCGATACTGGAAGTAAGCGGAAATAAAGGCAATCTAATGATGACATCATCCCATCCGATGATCCGAGTTGAAAAGCTTTGCAAACATTTCGCCATAGCCCAACGCGCCAGCGGCATGATGGGCGCGCTGCGCAATGCATTTGTGCGCCGCACGACTGTGGTGCGTGCCGTAGACGACCTCACCTTCACCATTCAACGCGGTGAACTTGTTGGCTATCTTGGCCCAAATGGGGCGGGCAAATCTACCACCATCAAAATGCTGACGGGACTCTTGGTTCCCACCAGTGGCGAAATTGAAATCAACAACTTTGTACCCTGGCGCGAACGCAGTCGCTATGTCGCCACCATCGGCGCGGTCTTTGGACAGCGCACCACGCTCTGGTGGGATCTTCCAGTCATTGACTCATTCAATCTCCTGCGTCACGTCTATCGCATCCCCAGCGCACTCTTCCAGCATAACTTGGCAGAGTTTCGCCGCATTCTCGAACTGGATGAATTCATCACCTCGCCTGTACGCTCCCTCTCACTCGGTCAGCGTATGCGTGCCGATCTCTGTGCCGCCATGCTCCACGATCCCGACTTGCTCTTTTTGGATGAGCCTACGATTGGCCTAGACGTTGTTGCCAAAGAACGTATCCGCGACTTCATTCGCCACACCAACCGCGAGCGCGGCGCAACCATTCTGCTCACCACGCACGATCTGCAAGATGTTAAAAAGCTCTGTGACCGCATCATGATCATTGACCACGGTCATCTGCTCTTTGATGGCGCGCTGGCAAATCTATCAGCGCGTTTTGGAGCCAAACGTCAATTGGAGGTGGACTTTGCAGAATCCTATCCACTTCCGAATGTAGAGGGAGCCGAGTTGATCAGCTATGAGGGGGTGCGTGCCACTTTCCAGTTTGACCGTAGCGTCAGCGCCTCCGAACTCATCGGGCGCATCTCCGCCACCTATCGCATCCAAGATCTCAGCGTGCGCGAGCCAGAGATTGAAACCACCATCAGCCGCATCTACCAAGAGCGATTATTGGAGCAAAACTAATACGGCGGGAGTGTAGTACAATAGAGCCTCAGATAAACCTCGTATCTCGATAGGGCTAATTGTGAATCTACTTGACCTACTTCAACGCACTCAACCGCCTGTACCTT
>JBBQIG010000576.1:0-3795 GCA_038324715.1 Anaerolineae bacterium
GCGCGTCTAACACTGCTGCCACTCTAATTTTGACTTCAAGCTCGATTTAGAGCTTGATCTGGAGCCTGAACCCAACACTCTCAACCTACGAGCCTAACCTATGAAGATTACAAAAGCCCTCATTACTGCGGCAGGACGACGTCAACGCACGCTTCCCCTGCAAACCCTCATTGACCGCGATGGGGTCGAACGTTCTGTGCTGCATATTTTGCTCAATGAAGTTGTTCAAGCCGGGGTGGAAGCCATTGGTGTGGTGGTACATCCCGGCGATGAAGCAGCTTATGCTGCTGTGGCGGGTGACCATGTGGGGCGCTTGCACTTTGTGCCTCAAAGTGAGCCGTTGGGCTATGGCGACGCACTCTATGCGGCGCGCACTTTCACTGGCGACGATGCCTTTTTGCATCTGGTGGGCGATCATTTGTATGTGCAGCGCGATTCCCAAAGCTGTGCCCAGCATTTGGTGGAAGTTGCCCAGGCCGAGGAATGCACTGTCTCGGCGGTACAGGCGACGCGCGAAAGCTTGTTGCCTTATTACGGGGTGATTGGCGGGCAGCGCATTTCGGGTCACAGCGACCGCTATCGGGTGGATAGCGTGATGGAGAAGCCCACGCCCACCGTTGCCGAGCAGAATTTGCTGGTGCCGGGGTTGCGTGCGGGTCACTATCTCTGCTTCTTTGGGATGCATGTCTTGACCCCCACGGTGATGGAGATTTTGGGACGACAATTAGAGGCAGCGCAGCCTAGCAACATGACCCAGGTCACACTTTCGACTGCCTTAGCTGAATTGGCTGGACGCGAGCAGTATCTGGCCTTGGAAGAGAAAAATTCACGCTATGACCTGGGGGTGCGCTATGGCTTGCTCAATGCACAGGTGGCGCTGGCGCTGAATGGTCAAGACCGCGATGAGGTTTTGACGCGACTTTTGGAATTATTGGCCCAACGTGACCTGGCTGCGGGAAGGTAGAGGGCTATGAGTGAATTGGTTCGCATCATTACGTCACTTGATCCAGAGGAGCGCAATCGCAGCCTGGATGCACTCTGCCGCGGGATGGACGCCACCGCGCTGCAAGCAGAATGTGAGGCATTGGATCGCTTTCGACGCAGCAGCGACAATCTCTATGAACGAGTGCGCGCGCTCTTCTTTCTCTATGCCATCTATCGTTTTCACCTCCCCCTGGTATTGCCCAAACAGGCTCCCGGCTTGCTCCCTTTCGAGGGCTATACCCATCTGCTCAAGCGCCGTTTTGAGGAAGCGATTGACTGCTTTTTGCAAGCGCAAGCACGGCAAGGAGGGCCGACGGATGCCACTGCCAGCGCGCTGGCGTCTGCCTATCATGCGTTGGGTTTCCAGACCCTTGCCGACCAGGTGCGGCGTAGCGTGCGCTCGGTGCGCGGCAACCAGTGGATGTTTCGCATTGGTCATCCCGCCGATCATCCCTTGCGTGTGCGCCCTGAACTCTATGCACCAGAGGCGCGTGTCAATAACCTCTTTCCTATCCTGCATGAAGCCACGCCTGTGCGTCTGGATTTAAGCCATAGCGGGTGGAGCGACATCTTCTTTTTGGGGATGGACTTTCCCGAAGGGGCACGTGTCCTCAATATCTCGGTGGATTTGAGCGTGCAAGGGAGTGGCAGCCCGCGCCCGCCGATTGAAAGTTTCTTCCGCATCATCGATCAACCTGTGCTGCGTCTTGTGAGCGTGGACTTGGGCGCGAGTGCCGAGATTACGACGTTGGCGGAGGTCTTTGACTTTGCCAAAGATTACTTGGGCTTGCTCAAGGCTGCGGTGATTGCGGCGGGACTTGTGCCACCGGGGATGGAAGGAGCCGAGCAGCCGCTGAGTGATCTGCTGGCGCGCTTGGTGGGGCCGGGCTATGGCATTGAGATCGTCAGCCAGGTCAACGGCATTCCCAAAGGCTCGCGCTTGGCAGTCTCCACCAATCTGTTGGCGTCGCTGATTGCCGTTTGTATGCGTGCCACTGGTCAAACGCGCAGCTTGACGGGTGCGCTGAGTGAGGATGAGCGGCGGATTGTGGCGGCGCGCGCCATTTTGGGCGAGTGGATTGGTGGCTCTGGTGGTGGCTGGCAAGATTCGGGTGGTGTGTGGCCTGGGATCAAGATTATTCAGGGAGTAGAGGCGGGCGAGGATGACCCGGAATCGGGAGTCAGTCGTGGGCGGCTCTTGCCCAATCATCGCATTTTGGGCATGGAAGATGTCTCTGCCGAGACGCGCCAACGGTTGCAAGAGAGCTTGGTCATGGTGCATGGTGGTATGGCCCAAGATGTGGGGCCGATTCTGGAGATGGTGACGGAGAAGTATCTGTTGCGCGCCGAAGCCGAATGGGCTGGACGGCAAGAGGCGATCCGTCTCTTTGACGACATTGTTGCCCATCTCCACGCCGGTGACCTGGCGGCAGTGGGCGCGGCAACCCATCGCAACTTCAACGGGCCGATCCAGTCAATTATTCCCTGGGCGAGCAATCTCTACACCGAGCGTCTGATTCAGCAAGCAAAAGCCAAATATGGCAAGGATTTTTGGGGTTTTTGGATGATGGGCGGTATGGCGGGGGGAGGCATGGGTTTTATCTTTGACCCCAAGGTCAAGGTGCGCGCCCAGGCTGATATGTTGGAGATTATGCAGAAGACCAAGCGCCAGTTGGAAAGTGCTGTCCCCTTTGCCATGGAGCCTGTGGTCTATGAGTTTGCGATTAACGAGCGCGGCACTTGGGCGGATTTGTTTACGGGGGAGGCGGCGTTGATGCCCCCTGGCTATTACACATTAACCGTGCCCATGCTCCTGCGCACCGAACAGCGCAGCCTGAGCACCTTTCGCCGCGCCGAACTGGATCGCTTTGGCGTTGCCTCGCGCACCGATCCGCGCTTGGGGGGTATGGTTCAGGCGCTCTTTGATCGCTTGCTGCCTTCTAGCGAAAGCAAAAATGGCGAAGAGCAAAATTTGTCGGTGCTCTTGGATCGCTATGGCTTTGACCGTGTGCAGCATGAGCAGATTCGTTCTGATCTGCGTTCTGGGCGCATTGGTCTTGCCCAAAACCGTCTGCCTGTCTCTAGCCGCTTGGAAGATGTAGAGCCAGGGGATGTTGTTGACCTAAGCCACTTGGGCAATTACGCCGATGACCCGCAGGCGGATGCGTTGCGCTCGAGCGGACTCGCTGCCTTGCGTGCGGGCGAGGTGGCAGTGGTAACGCTGGCGGGTGGCGCTGGTTCACGCTGGACACAAGGCGCGGGTGTGGTCAAGGCGTTGCACCCCTTTGCGCGTCTGGGGGGGCAACATCGCACTTTCTTGGAGGTGCATCTTGCCAAAAGCCAGCGCACCAGCCAAATCACAGGTACGCCGCTGCCCCATATCATCACCACCAGCTATGTCACCCATGACGCCATTGCCACACAGTTGGCTGCGGAAGCCAATTATGGCTATCAAGGACCGCTTTATCTCTCGCAGGGGCGTAATATTGGGCTGCGCTTGGTACCCATGGCGCGTGATCTGCGCTTTGCCTGGGAGGAAAGCCCCCAGCAGTTGCTTGATGAACAGGCGCAAAAGATGCAAGACAGTCTGCACGCCGCGCTGATTGGCTGGGCAGAAGGGGCTGGCGAGGGCAGTGACTACACCGACAATGTGCCGCAGCAATGTCTGCACCCCGTGGGTCACTGGTATGAGGTGCCTAATCTGCTACGCAATGGCGTACTTGCTGAGTTACTTGCGGCACAGCCTCAGCTTCAATATTTGATGGTTCACAATGTCGATACGCTGGGCGCAGACGTAGACCCGCTGATCTT
>JBBQIG010000577.1:0-3792 GCA_038324715.1 Anaerolineae bacterium
GGATCCTCCTCCAGCCCAGTTGAGGAGACGGTGTCCACGACAATAGCCGAAATGCCATCTGAGGCGTTTTCTAGAGCTGTGCCCAGTGGTTCTGAAATCTCATCGCCTTCGCTATTCCAGTTCGCCACTTCCATTGCCAGAGAGCTATTCGATGAATTCGTCCCCGCAGACAGACAAAAATGGGTTTTGGCTGCGCTTGGGTTGCTCCTCATCCACCTCTATATCAACTGGTGGGCCAATCTGATCGCACGCCGTGTCGTCCGGCGGCTTGGGTAATCGTCCGGCCTTCGTCTTCACACGAGTTTACTCTTTTTTACCCGCCTCAAGTTGCAGCAGCTACAGAAAGGAAAGTGACGCCGACAGAGTTTGTTGCCACAAATCTGTTCTGCCCCCGTGTTTTTATCATCAAAGGAGGTCTGTCCTATGCAAGTCACGCTTATTGTCAACGGCAAGAATTATACGCGCGATGTGGAACCGCGCATGTTGTTGGTTGATTTCCTACGCGAGGAATTGGGGTTGACAGGTACCAACATTGGCTGTGATACCTCCCAATGTGGTGCCTGTACCATCCACCTGGATGGTCAAGCAGTCAAGTCTTGCACTGCCTTAGCCGTGCAGGTTGATGGCAGCGAAGTCACGACCATCGAAGGCTTAGGCACGAATGACGCGCTGCACCCCATGCAGCAAGCATTCTGGGATGAACATGGCTTGCAGTGCGGCTATTGCACACCTGGGATGATCATGGCCGCGGTGAAACTAGCTGAGAACGACAATGCGATCTCTGAGTCAAAGATTCGTCACGGTCTGGAAGGCAACATTTGCCGCTGTACGGGCTACCAGAACATTGTGAAGGCGGTACAAGCCGCGGCGCAAACGATGCAGAGCGAGGCAGGAGACGAACAATGGCAACGAGTATAGGCGAAAGCGTCAAGAGAGTCGAAGATCCGCGCTTTATCCAGGGTAAAGGTCGCTATGTGGCGAATCTGAAACTGCCAGGGATGGTCTATGTTGCCATCAAGCGTAGTCCTTATGCACACGCCGTCATTAAGCGCATTGATGCCAGTGCCGCGTTAGCACTTGACGGTGTGGTTGCGGCCTTCACAGGGCAGGATTTGAAAGATGCGGGCATGGGAGCATTGCCCTGTGGCTTTAACCCACCCGACATCAAGGTGCCTCCCCATTATGCGCTGGCAACGGACAAGGTACGCTATGTCGGTGATGGCGTTGTAGCGGTCGTAGCCGAAGATCCTTACACAGCCTTTGATGCGCTGGAATTGATTGAGGTTGATTACGAACCTTTGCCAGTTGTGGTCAATGCCAAAAAGGCCACCGAGGCGGGCGCGCCGCAACTGCACGAAGAAGTCCCCAACAACGTCAGCTTTTACTGGGCTTTGGGCGATCGTGCAGAGATGGACAAGGTACTGGCAGAGGCCGATCACGTCGTCGAGCTTGAACTGGTCAACCAGCGCTTGATTCCAAACGCACTGGAACCGCGCGCCTGTGTCGCACAATGGAGCGACTTTGCGGAGGAGATGACGGTCTGGACGACCAGCCAGAATCCGCACCTTATCCGCTTCCTGATGAGTGCCGTGACGCTGGGCATCCCCGAAAATAAACTGCGCGTGATCTCTCCAGATGTAGGCGGCGGTTTTGGCAGCAAAGCTTTCCATTACGCAGAAGAAGTGATTGTTCCTTTTGTTTCCAAACAAACAGGACGTCCTGCCAAGTGGGTCTCGTCGCGCAGTGAGGCTTTTATTTCGGATTCACATGGTCGTGATCATATAACAACTTGCAAGCTGGCAATACGCAATGACGGCACTTTCTTAGGGCTAGATGTGACAACCCATGCCAACATGGGTGGCTACCTATCCCTCTTTGCCCCCTTGATCCCCACGGCGCTCTATATCACCTTGCTTTCAGGTCTTTACAAGATTCCCACCATCTTTGGCGAGAGCTACGGCGTCATGACGAACACTGTACCCGTAGATGCCTATCGTGGGGCCGGACGCCCGGAAGCGAGCTATGTCGTAGAGCGTCTGGTGGATATTGCCGCTCACGACTTGAAGATGGATCCTATCGAGCTGCGACGCAAGAACTTCATTCAGCCAGATGAATTCCCCTATCAAACCCCAGTGGCGCTGGTCTATGACAGTGGTGACTATGACAAAATGTTTGACAAGGTGGTTGAAATCTCCGACTATCAATCGTTGCTGCAACAGCGCGAGCAAGCGCGCAGCCAGGGACGTCTCGTCGGTGTGGGCGTCAGTGGCTGTATCGAAGCCAGTGGCGTGGGGCCATCGAAAGCCGTGATAGGGTTGGGTTCTGGTGTTGGGCTTTGGGAAAGCGGCTCGGTGCGCGTGCATCCAACAGGCAAGATATCAGTGATGACCGGCTCACACGCGCATGGACAAGGACATGAAACCAGCTTTGCCCAGATTGTGGCTGGCACACTGGGTGTTCCCTTTGCCGACATTGAGGTCATCCATGGCGACACAGGTCGCACTCCATTTGGCCTTGGCACTTATGGCAGTCGCAGCGCCTCGGTGGGTGGCTCTGCAATTTTGCGTAGCTGTGAAAAAGTGCGCGACAAGGTGATGAAGATCGCAGCCCACCAGCTAGAGGCTGCGGTCGAGGATATGGTCTACGATGCCAGCAATGGAACCATCTATGTACAAGGTTCGCCGGATCGGGCCAAGGCTTTTGCCGAAATTGCTGTGGCGACCTTAACCGCGCATCAACTTCCCGACGGTATGGAGCCAGGTTTAGAAGAGTCTACTTTCTTCGACCCACCCAACTTTACCTTCCCATCCAGTGCGCATATAGCTATGGTGGAGATCGACCCCAAGACAGGTGAGGTGGAGCTAACGCACTACAGTGCGGTGGACGACGTGGGCAAGGTGATCAATCCGATGATTGTAGAAGGGCAAATCCTGGGTGGCATTGCCCAAGGTGTGGGTCAGGCACTCTGGGAGGCTGCCGTCTATGATGATGAAGGACAACTTCTCAGCGGTACGATGATGGACTACACCCTACCACGCGCCGATGGCTTTCCCATGATCAACATAGGACGAATCGAGACACCATCTCCCACCAATCCACTCGGTGTCAAAGGCGCGGGCGAAATGGGCACGATCGTTGGGACTGTGACCATCGCCAATGCCGTGATGGATGCGCTGGCACCCTTCGGCCTGCGTCATCTCGATATGCCGCTTACTGCGGAGAAACTCTACAATGCGATACATTCTGCAGGCAACGGCCATCATAATGGGAGTAGTAACAGCAGTAGTAACGGTACTGGCAACGGAGGAGCCTTATAATGTATCCACCCAAGTTTAACTATTACCGCGCTGGCTCGGTTGATGAAGCATTGACACTGCTCCAAGAGCATCCGGGTGCTAAGTTCTTGGCTGGCGGGCACAGCCTTCTCCCGCTCATGAAGATGCGACTCGCCGATCCAGGAACCTTGATCGACATAGGTCGCATCGGCGAGTTGCGGGGCATCTCAGCAGACGGCGACAGCGTACGCATCGGCGCATTGACGCCACATGTGGCTCTTGAGAGGTCGAGGGTGTTGCCCAAAGCATTGGTTGAAGCAGCCAGCTTGATTGGCGACCCACAGGTACGCAACCGCGGCACCATTGGCGGCAACATCGCCCATGCTGATCCCGCCTCAGACCTCCCCACTGTTCTCTTGGCGCTCAATGCCACCATGCACATCACCGGCCCCCGTGCCTCTGGCAACGGGCACGGTGCACGCAGCACACGCGCAGTAGCCGCCGCAGATTTCTTCAC
>JBBQIG010000578.1:0-3790 GCA_038324715.1 Anaerolineae bacterium
GCATCCGTTCGGGCCCGCGCGCGTGGCTCCCCGGAATCGGAGGGGACAACGACGAGCTGCTTCCACAGGCGGTCCGAATGCTCGCGTTCGAACTCCCGTGAGAGGGTGTCGAGGTCGCCCATGTGCTTCACCGCCACCAGGAACGCTTCATCGGTGGCGAGTCCCGCGTCGACCAGGACCGCTATCTGCTCGCGCAGACGGTCTTCCAACTCCGCTACATTGTCGGAGTGGATCGCCTGCCGGCGGAGGTAGCTCCGCCATCGGTCGATCTGCTCCTCGAGTGATACCGCGTGACCTGGAGCCGGCATCGTCAGGCTCCTTGCAGGTATTTCTTCCATGCCATTTTCGTCGCTTTCTAGCTAAATTACACCTGGAATCATGAAGGCTGTAGTTAGCCAAATGTAGCTTGCTACCAGCCATATAATTAAGTGTAGGGTAGCTGACCTGCCAGTACGACCCTTCAGGTGCGGAGTAACGCGCACTCAAGTGCTTGACAGCATGGATGTCAAGCGTGGGTAGCAAAAAGCCCAGGTGATGAGACTGGGCTTCTGGGTCTAGTTGCAAGGGATAATCTTTTTCAACATGCGATGCAAACGCAATGTTGAGCATCCAATAATTAGCTTCGCACTAAAAACGTAGGTCAAGTGACTTTGCCACTTCTGTTACACTGTTCTGTAAATTCTTAGACGTGATGCAATGCGAAGTGGGGAAACTGGAATTGATAATACTTTCTATCTCTTGCGCTAACTCTATGATACGAGGGTACAAGCTAGAAGCCCAGGTTGCTCGCTTGGGTTTTGTTGCTCCTGCCCGACACTGTGCCCATGCTAGATAGATGGCACTGGTACTAAGGCAGTACCTTTTATCTACATCTCCAACACCCACAAACGATCCAGAGGCTTCCATGAAACGAATACCCCTAATCGCATTGTCCATACTCTTGTTATCAATGGTGGCGGTCGTCAGCGTTTATGCCCAGACCGGCGAATCCACCACCCTCGACGAAAGCAGTGCATCTCTTTCCATCGTGGAGACGATACCCGTTACGGCGAGTGTGGAAGTGAACATCAATGGCCAAATCTATCAACTAGCGATCCCTGTTATGGTAGACATTGACGCCCAGAAAGACTTGGCAGATGCGTTGCTGATGGCCCAGACAATTGACACAGTAGGTGATGTCCAATGGAAAATTACAGACATTGCTGAATATGAAGAAGAGTTCGATCTTTCACGATTCAGCACGGTTGAACCCTCATCACCACACAACAAACTCGTTGTCGTCGTCTCCCAACTTACAAACTTGGATTCGGAACCATTTAGCTACTACCCTGGCATATATGAACGGTTTGCATACGACGATCTAGGCAATCTGTACGAGTCAACAGAACAAGACTGTGACGATATAAATCCAGGCAATACAGAATCATGCACATATGTCTTTGATGTACCGAAGACAACTAATATTTTGGGCTTGGACGTGAAGGTTCTGGAGCATAAACGGATTCCTTTTACCGCTCCAGAATAAGCTGATAGTATCTGTTCTGTACCCCCGCATCCACAAGGTGTACGCAGCAGCACACAAAAAGAAAGCTTCCTCGAAGCTCGGAGCTTCAAGGAAGCGGTGCTGCGTGAATATGGGCGGCAATCAGTTTTGCGACTGGTCGCTGTCTTTAATTGGAACCTAACCCCTTTAATTCCTCTTGCGAATGTTGGGCAAGATTGTATCGGGATGGGGAGGAGGCGGACCCTCCACCGTTACGCTGCCCGACATGCTCAATCCGTGCACCGCGCAGTAATAAACATAGAATTCCGCGCTGTTAAAGGTGTGAATAAAGGGAGACCAGTTGCTCCCGGCTGGCTGCTCAAAGCTCTTATCGACAGCGGTAACGCTGTGGTTGCCGCCGCGCAGCACCCACACCACCTTCCCGCCCAACGGAATGGTCACGTCACGCGGACTAAAGCTGTTGTTGCCCAATACCTCGACCACGGCATCACCGACATAGACCGTGGTGGAAGCACTGAGGCTATTCGTCTCATTCGTGGCAATTACCGAAGCCAGGTAGACACCCGATTGGGTATAGGTGTGTGACGCGTTCATGTTACTGGTGCTGCCCACGCTGCCATCCCCATAATTCCAAGTGTAGATAATCCCCGCGCCACCCGTCGTGTTTGCGCTCAAGACCACAGGTTCATTCACCACCTTTGGCCCATTATTCGAAGCAACTAGCCCGGTCACAGGCAAAGGCAGCACTTGGATCACTTTTGTGGCTGTGACTGCGCCTGAACCGTTGGTGGCTGTGACCAAAACTGTATACTGCCCTGTTGCAGCATAGACATGGGTGACTTCCTGTGTAGTTCCTGCGTCACCACTGCTATCACCAAAGCTCCATATATAACTGACGCTGCTACCTGTGTTAATCTCGGCAGTGAGGGTGATCGGCGCATTGACAATCACAGAAGAAGGGCCATTGATCTGCAAGCCTGTAATGGGGTTCCCAAACTCATCGGCTCCCACGTCGGGCAACGCATCGCGCAAGTTGCCGTCAATATCATCTAGCACTCCCAATGGGGTTCCCTGGTCAATGGCGTTGGAATCACTCTGAATGTGATAGTCCCCCGCGCTTGCATTGATAAAACTAGGCGAGCCTAGGATTGGATTGCTGGAGGCGATGCTGCCTGCGCGATCAATGCCATTGTTGTAAAAGAGATTATAGGCTTCGGTGACAGTGCCACCCATGTTGGAGATGCCTGTGGCAGAGTGGGCGATAATGCTATTGGTCATGCTCACGCGGCCAGCGATTACCTCAATTGCGGTGATGGTCGTGCTGATTACGCCGCTGGCTGAGCCAGCCACTGTGCTGTGCTGCACACGATTACTCTGTGCAAGATTGTTATGATCAATGAGGACGCTTTGCGTTCCCCAGTTATCCACGATCCAGCTATTGGTGAGTTCGAGCTTGCCCGCTTGCCCCACGCCATTTTTAGAGAAGATTGCCGCGCCTTCTGTTGCCATGTTGTTACGCACAATGCTGCGGGTGAGGGTGAAGGGGCTATTTTCCAACCAGAGTGCGCCCCCTTGCCCGCTCTCGTCCTTGCGTGCTGAATTGCTGTAGAATTCACTGCGATCCACATTGACCACAACATTGCGCGCATAGAGCGCGCCTCCCTCGCCTGTGGTCGTTGCGCCGCTGCCACTTTGGGCGCTGTTCTCATAGAGCGTTGTATCGCTCAAGGTTGCCGTAAGCCACCCTGCCCCACTTGCCCCCAAATAGATTGCTCCCCCTTGTGCCCGTTCAGCAACAGTGAGTGCGTTAACTGCGTTGGCAACATTGTCACGGAAAGTATCACCCACAAGGGTCAGGTTGACCGTGGATGCCACAGGTAAGTCCACCCCAATGGCTCCACCGCGGCCATTGGCGAGATTTGCACCTGTGCCCAAGGCACTGTTGTCGCTCCATTCGTTGTCGCGCAACGTCACCATGACGCTCAACCCTGCGCCAATACTCATGCCGCCACCGAGTGCTGGACCTCCTGACTGCGCGGCGATGTTGGTGCGGATGCTGCTTTCCACCATGCTAAAGGAGATTGCTTGTGGTGAAGCGTTATCCACATCACGTCCCAAGTAAATGCCTCCCCCCGCGCCAGAGCCAGCACCGAAGAGCTTGGCACGGTTATCAAAGATTTCCGTGCGCGTCAGATAGGCGTTGGCATTGATGAGCGCAAGCCCACCTCCCAGCCCACCTGTGGGGCCGCGATCGGCACTGTTGTCAAAGAGGGTCACATCGCTGGC
>JBBQIG010000579.1:0-3790 GCA_038324715.1 Anaerolineae bacterium
AAAATTGGAGGTCGCCAAATTGAGTTGCAGGCATGCGGCTGATGAGATCGGCCCCAGCGGATTGTGGACAGCTAGCTTGATGTAGTGGGTTTCGCACCAACCCGCAATCTTACGTGCTTCGGTAATTCCACCAGCAATACAGAGGTCAATACGTGCGTAGTCAATCCACTCTTCTTCAATCAACTGGCGGAACTCCCACTTGGAACCAAACTGTTCGCCCGCTGCCAAAGGAACATGGGTGCGCGGACGTAGCGTCTTAAAGGAATCTGGATTTTCAGAACGCAGGGGATCTTCAATAAAGTAAGGGCGAGTTGATTCTACCTCTCGACAGAGCCAAAGTACATCCGGCAGATCGAGGCGTGTATGCACGTCAAAAGTAATCTCAATATCATCACCCACGGCCTCACGCACGGCATGAAATTGCTTAATCGCCGCCTTCACAGATTGACGCGGCTCAAGCACGCCGCCAACCGTGGGCAGACCCCAGCGCACAAACTTCCAGCCTTCTTCTTTGGTCTGTAGGCAGGATTCGACCAGAGCGTTAACTTCCAAACCGTCTGTGCCGTTGTGGGGATAGCAAACAACTTTGTCGCGAACCAGCCCACCCAGCAGTTCGTAAATGGGCACACCCAAGGCTTTGCCCTTAATGTCCCACAAGGCAATGTCAATGGCTGCCATCGCCGAAGTCAAAATACGCTGAGCAGGAAAGAAGCCACCACGAAAGAGCATTTGCCAGATGTGCTCAATGCGCCCTGCATCTTGGCCGATGAGCAGTGGCTTAAAATGCTCGATCGCACCGGCAATCGCCAGTTCTCGACCTGTAATGCCAGTTTCGCCTACACCATAGATACCTTCATCGGTATCTACAACAACAAACAAAAAGTTGCGATGCCCACCCCAAACGGGATAGGTTTCAATGTTCGTGATCTTCATGGGAGCAATCTCCCCTTCCTATTGCATGGAATTGTGGAAAATTAATTAGATCAGGATAGATTTGGTACTGGTTGGGTAGCGCGACGCCGAGTGGCGTCTTCCCAATTCTACTCTATTCTCTAGGCTTCACCAATCCATTGCTTTGGAATCTGGAGATGGTTCTCATGCCGGTGACCGTTCTCACGCTAGCTTGGCGCAAGCCAAACGAGCATCCGGTCTACTCTAAATACTGTAGCGAATGGCCTTCAACGCACCGGAACCATTCGCCCGTTGTTGCTTTTTCTAAAGAAATATCACTACCCAGGAGTCTTTCATGCCTTCCAACACAGAAGTTCGTCCCGAAGATTATCTCAATTCAAATTCACGTCCGACAGACCTGAAGATCACGGACGTGCGCGTTGCCAACCTGCGCGGGTTGCCCATGCGCGTCGCCATCATTCGCATTGATACCAACCAGGGACTGGTTGGCTATGGCGAAGTACGCGATGGTGCCAGCATGACCTATGCCCTCATGCTCAAAAGCCGCCTCGTCGGTGAAAATCCTTGTAACGTAGACAAAATCTTCCGCAAAATCAAGCAATTCGGTATGCATGGACGCCAAGCTGGCGGCGTTTGTGGCATCGAAATGGCGCTGATGGATTTGGCGGGCAAGGCCTATGGCGTGCCTGCCTATATGCTCGCCGGTGGCAAATTCCGTGATCGCGTCCTCTGCTACTGCGACACCCCTTCCGTGTCCGATGGCAAGGAAATGGGCAAACTGCTCAAAGAGCGTATGGATCAAGGCTTCAAGTTCCTCAAAATGGACGTAGGTATTGGTCTGCTCAAGGGCATCCCAGGCACGGTCATTGCCCCCCCCGATGTCATTGAGACACGTCACATCATGCACCCTTTCACAGGCATTCAAATTACCCAAAAGGGTATTGATGTTTTGTGCGAATATGTCAGCGACGTGCGTGATGTAATCGGCTATGAGATTCCCCTGGCTGTTGATCATTTCGGTCATATTGGGCTGGAATCCTGCATCCGCTTGGGTCAAGCACTCGACAAGTTCACCCTCGCCTGGTATGAGGACATGATCCCCTGGCAGTTCACCAACCAATGGCGCACCCTCACCGATGCAGTCCACACACCCACCTGCACAGGCGAAGACATCTACCTCAAAGAAGGTTTCATCCCCCTGCTGCGCGAGCGTGCCGTCAGCATCATTCACCCTGACCTGGCAAGCTCTGGCGGTATCTTGGAGACCAAGAAGATTGGCGACCTTGCCCAGGAATATGGCGTAGCGATGGCAATGCACATGGCTGCTTCACCCATCTGCGCCCTCGCCAATGTCCATTGCGCCGCTGCCACTGAAAACTTTGTGGTGTTGGAAAATCATTCGGTAGACATGCCAGAGTGGAGCAGACTTGTCAAAGGCTTGCCCACCCCCTTGATTCAAGATGGCTATATCCAGGTACCAGAGACCCCAGGTCTTGGCTTCACAGATATCGACGAAGATCTGATGCGCGGCTATATCGACGCAGACCGTCCAGAGTTCTTTGGGCCAAGCGATCAGTGGGATAAGGAATACTCACACGACCGTCTCTGGAGCTAATTGTCTTGACAATTCTCTAGCAAATCAGCGAAGGCGCGGCCTAATTGCGCCGCGCCTTCCTTTATATCTTAGCCAGTTGTATCCTAAGCAGGTATATCCTAAGCAGGTGACCTATCAGCAGCGCCTATTCATAGAAAGAACCCTATCATGCAACATACCTACCTGGGCCGTACGGGCCTCCAAGTGAGCCGCATTTGCTTGGGAACCATGAACTTTGGCACCCAAACGACCGAAGAAGACAGTCACGCAATTCTTGACCGTGCCCTAGAAGCCAACGTCAACTTTATTGATACGGCAGATCGCTATGGCCGCGATGTCAGCATGGGCTTTACCGAAGAGATCATCGGGCGGTGGCTGGCACAAGGCGGTCGCCGTGACCAGATTGTCCTCGCCACCAAGGTCTTTGGTGCAATGGGTGAAGGGGTCAATGACCGCGGTCTTTCAGCATATCACATCCGCAAGGCTTGCGAAGATAGCCTTCGTCGTCTCCAGACCGACCACATTGACCTCTACCAAATGCACCATGTTGATCGGCGCACCCCGTGGGAGGAAATCTGGCAGGCAATGGAACAGTTGGTGCGTGAAGGCAAAGTACTCTATGTAGGCAGCAGCAACTTCGCAGGTCTGCACATTGCCCAAGCTCAATTCGCTGCGGAAAAGCGCAACTTCCTAGGCTTGGTCTCCGAACAAAGCCTCTACAATCTCAACGCCCGCACCATTGAACTAGAGCTAATTCCCACCTGCCGCGCCTTTGGCCTGGGATTGATCCCGTGGAGTCCATTGGCAGGGGGTCTATTGGGCGGTGCGCTGCAAAAGGCTGACACGGGTCGCCGTGCCAACCTGCAAAAGCAAGAGCGCGTGGAAAAATATCGCAGCCAGCTTGAGGCCTATGAAGGGCTGTGTGCGGAGATCGGCGAAAGCCCTGCCGATGTAGGCTTGGCATGGCTATTGCACAATCCAGTGGTCACCGCGCCCATTGTCGGCCCGCGCACCATGCAGCAATTCGAAGAAAGCCTGCGCACGGTAGAGATCAAGCTCGACGATGAAATCATGGCTCGTCTCGACAAAATCTGGCCCGGTCCTGGTGGCGAAGCCCCCGAAGCCTACGCCTGGTAATCCCAAAATTCATCCTAAAAGTTTTTGAAAGTTTCTGGAAAGGCTGCCCTCATGTCTACGCCACTGCGTGTTGCCATCATCGGCACGGCTCGCCGCTCAGATTATCTCTATGGCCCCATCTTGGCCGCGCTCCCCGAAGATGTAGAG
>JBBQIG010000580.1:0-3777 GCA_038324715.1 Anaerolineae bacterium
TGACTCTTCTTCCAGGTTTTCCAAACGTGCTCTCAATAGCCCGACGGCTGGACGGCTGCGACTGCTGGTGGGTGTCACTGTGGCACGTGTGGCGGTGAGTGTGGCTGTATGCTGGGCAAGCGTGTGTGCAAAAGCTGCGGGGGAGGAGAAGAGTCGCTTTTTGAGCAATTTCAAGACAAATTCACTGGCGGTGCGCTCGGCAGCATCAGCGGCATGACGCTGGCGAAGGTTGGTGTACTCGCGCAATTTGCGGTGGGCAGCACGCTCGTCCTCGCTGTGGCTCACTTCGATGGCTTCCAGGTGACGCGCATGAAAGCGGGGCTGGCCGAAATCATCTGCGGGTAGCTCAGTCTTGAGTCGCCGTACCATCACCGCAGCCAAGCGTGCCGGTTCCGGCTCCACCCCGCGCGCAAAACGCTGGTTGTCCAGCAGTTCTAGCAACGATGAAAAGCTCTCGGCATAGCCATTGTGGGGTGTCGCGGTGAGAAAGAGTTTATGCTCAAAGTGAGGAGCTAGTTCACGGACAGCCTTGGTGCGTAAAGAGTCAACGGCGTAGCGTCCACGACCGGATGGAGCAATGTTGTGGGCCTCGTCTACTATCAGCAAGTCATAGCGTCGCGGGTAGATTGATTCACCCGCGGCAGGCAGCGTCTCACGAAATAGCCGCATGGGGCGGTCGCGTTTGAGATAATCAATAGAGGTGATCAGCCTGGGGAAGTGGTTCCACGGATTGGTGTGGATGCCACGGCTGCGGCGCAGGTCGTGCATGAGTTCGCTATTGACAATGCGGAACTCTAGGCCAAACTTGTCGCGCATCTGCTCCTGCCACTGGAGCTGGAGCGCAGCAGGACAGACTACCAGCACCCGGCGTACACGCTGGCGGATGCTCAGTTCTTGCACCACCAGCCCTGCCTCAATGGTTTTGCCTAAACCTACATCGTCGGCAATGAGGAGGTTGGCGCGCGGCATTTGGATGGCACGCACGACAGGGTCAAGTTGGTAATCTTCAATGTCAATGCCGCTGCGAAAGGGAGCTTGCAACGCCCGCCCATCCGCCGAGACAGTAGCGCCCCAGCGCACAGCGTTGAGGAAGGCATCAAAGCGCTGCGGTGAGTCAAAGTGCGTGGGCATGGGCAGCACCGCCCGTTCGTAAATTTGGGTGTTGGATTCTAACTCCCAAATGACCTGTAACTCCTCGCCCAGCGCATCATCTTCCAGCGCGTTGAGCGTGACCAGGTGCTGTACGTTGTTGGAGAGGTGGCGACTGTCGAGAAGTGAAACTGGCAAGGTACTCTTGCTCACTTCGGTTACCACAAAGATACGTTGCCGTACCTCCACCAGTTGGCCTGGTTCCGGGGTACTTAGAAGAACTGCATCAGTCATCAGAATAAACCTTGGGGGCAGGCATGACCTGCATCGGGATAGGATGGAGAGTTAATACCACGCATTGTAAGACCTAAGACAGAAACTGACAACCATGCACCGCAAAGATATCTTGCTTGTCAAGTATGGGTGACTTGTTCTACGAATAGATCAGCCATACGATGTGTCTGCACCCCGTCATTTGTCCGAGGTTATGCTTTGCACAATGGTTATCATTAGATGAATAGTGTGCAAAGGAGCTTTTTGTATATTGAACGAATCTGTAAATGGTGTAAATGAGCGTCCGCCAACGTTAGTTTTGGAAGTTCAGGTTTTCTGTAGGAGACAGTGACGGTGCAACCTGCTGCAAGTCCATCTTCATGAAGATGCGCTGTAACAATTTGGCCTTGATCGCCTCAATGTCTTCAATCATTTGGAGTGTGGGCACGGTAAGACGCACAGATATATCAAGGACCACTGTTATGGAGAAGATTTCGTAGCCGATGGCGTAGGCAGCATCTTAAACAAACAGTCCTCGCAAATGCTCTCGTTTGCGAGGACTGTTGTCATCCGTGATAGATAGTACAAATGTACTTACTCGACTGGAGAAAACTCCATGACACCATTGGTTGAAAGCGTCAGATGAAGATTGCCATCGGCAAAGGCATAGGAAATGACCGCAGACAAGTCTTCAGCAAACTCATTTGCTTGCGAATCTTGTGGGCAAGCCATGCGGGTGGATGCAAACGGGCTAAAGGTTAAGTCTGCACCATCCAACGTAAATGTCCCACTGCCGCTGTTGCAATCAAGTAATGCGCTGACTGTGCCATCGGCGTTGAAGATGATCTGATAGCGGCTAGGCTCATTGGCTAAGACTACCATATCCTCTTCATAAATGCTCTGCTCCCACTGCCATGTTGTGCCAGCTGAATCCGTACTGTTAGCACCTTCACTGGTTTCCTCGGTTGCTTCTTCAGTCGCCTCTGGTGTAGCTTCTGCTGTTGGCTCCTCGGTTGCTTCTGGGATCGATTCCTCAGTTGATTCCACTGTGGATTCTGCTGTCGCCTCACCGGATGAAGCGCCGGGGTCTTCTTCCACTGGAGCAAATTCCATGACACCTGCATCAAGCTTCATGGAAAGATAAAGATGCCCATCCTCGACTGCATAGCTGTAAACTTCAGCCAAATCCTTGGAAAAATCTGTGGCTTGGGAATCTTCCGGGCACGCCATTCGGGTTGAGACAATTGTGCCAAAGAGCAGGCTCGACCCATCTACCGAATAGCTACCACCGCCGCCATTACAATCGAGTGTTACAGCCACTTGCCCCGATGGATCAAAGTACAAGTTGTAACGACTTGGATCCGAGGCAACTATAATGCTGTTATCTCCATAAACGGTTTGCACCCATTGCCAGGTTTGGCCCACCAGGTCATTACTATCCATTGTTGTGCTCGTCCCACTCTCGCCATCAAGCGTCACCTCTGCGCCACTGATGCGTGACACGGCAACTTGGCTGCTGCTCAGTTGGGTAAAGCCACTGGTATCGCTGCCGATTTCGTCAATTTGGGCCAGCCAGACACCCTCACCCTGATTGACCAATTCACCCATTAAGCCAACCTCATCTGCAGTGCTACCGCCCTTGTCGCAGGTATAGTTGAGCCGCTGTCCATCAAAGCCCATGGTGGCACCAAAGCCAGCATGGAGACAAACACGCCCATCCGCCAACACAACTTCCCAAGCGGTGAAGCTGATAACCTTGGACGAATGAAGTTCAAAGCCCCCATCGGTTTGGGCGACAGTCGCCAGATCGACAAAGTATTCTGTTGGGCCCACCACGACGGGGTCATCCAGAATTGCTAGTGTCTGCGTGGTGCTTTCTGTGGCACCAACTGGCTCACAGGTATAGTTGACGCGCTTGCCATCAAAGGCGACAGTTGTGCCTGTGCCGGAGAAAAGACACAGCGTGTTATCAGGTAGCACAAACTCTGCAATTGTCATCGCCTCGCCACTGCCTGTTTCTTCCTCTTGTGGAGCAGGTGTGGCTTCGTTTATGTTACTGTTGGAGCCATTATTGGGGCCATTATCGGGCTGAACCGTGAAGGTACATGCGCTCAATAGCGCTAGCATGCCAAACGCGCTGGCGACCAGACCTTTTCTCCATAGATGATTCACCATACCAGACTTCCTTTCTGCAGTGCGTAAATTTTCAATTCACCGTTTGAGTACATCTTGTGAATGTTTGTAGAATGCTATCCTGCATAATACCTCTCTGTCCAGGCTCATATTCCTCCAGATGTGGCTCATTTTCAGTCCCTTTGCCTACAAAGCGCAGAATACCCGCACGTTTTGCGATGCGTTCAGCCCGATGGCACGCTTGGAGCAATACAAATTCCCATAGAAAAAGCTACTTCCTAA
>JBBQIG010000581.1:0-3768 GCA_038324715.1 Anaerolineae bacterium
ACTTCGCAATGCGCTCTACTCCTGGCACAACGGGTCTGCTCAAATCAGGCTATTCACGCTCGCGCGTAAAAAGATCACGGAAGAAATCGACAACCGACTGCTGCTGCAAATCTTTAAATTCACCAGCATCAAACCACTTGCCGTAACAGACCGAGCAGCTTTCATACCAGATGTGGTGCTGTTGCATATCGACCATGCGGATCATTGGTGTGTGACATCGGGGACAGTCAATCTTGCCTTGTTCATTTTTCTGCTCGCCCACCTCGGCATCACCCGTGTCAACGGCAGTGGCACTGCCATTGGCTTTGCGTAGCCGATCCACCTCTAGCATATCGAACCATAACCCGCCGCATTGGACACAGCGATCCACCTCGATATTATCTTGCACCACTGGTTGTAGCGCACCACTACACTTGGGACACTCCACGCTCGCCCCCCGGCTCTTACCACTCGGCGAATATAGGACACTGTGCAGGCGGATGATCTGCGAACCTAACCATGTGAACTTTCTGGCTCAGGTTCTCTCTAAACTTTTCTGTCTAGAGCCTGCATAGAGACCCTATTGTACGGGCTTGCCCCCCAAGCGTCAACCGCAACGCCGTATGGATACTATGGTATAATCGGCCCATCGACCCACACCGACCGCTCATAGCCGAACTTTACAGACAAACTTTCTGACACAGTCATTGGCAAAATCATAATTGACGAAATCACGGAGTGAATCCTAATGTCGCCCACCATGCAACTCCCAAACCTTGCACCAGTTCGCCAGCATTTAATTTCAGACCATATCGCCGATATTGACGCAGAGGTACGCACACAATTGGACGTGAGCCAACTGCGCCAGCGCATTCAGCCAGGGATGCGCGTCGCCGTGGGCTTGGGTAGCCGAGGCATCAGCACGATCCGTGACGTAGTCACTCCGCTCATCGAGACCCTTCTTGACTGGGGCGCGCAACCATTTTTAGTCCCAGCAATGGGCAGCCACGGCGGCGGCACAGCGGAAGGGCAACGCGATGTGCTCATCGGCTATGGACTCGCCGAGCTAGGCGTGCCGATCCTCAGCAACATGGAGAGTGTCCAAATTGGCACCACGCCAGAGGGCATGCCAGTCTATACCGACACCCACGCATCCAAAGCCGATGCCATCATTGTCATCAATCGCATCAAGCCACACACAGCCTTTCGCAACGATTGGGAAAGTGGCTTGATGAAGATGTTGGCAGTTGGCTTTGGCAAAGAACAAGGGGCTGCCACCATACACGGATGGGGGCTACGCGATGCCATGCCAGCCGCAGCACGTGTTGTCCTTGCCAAGCTCCCTGTCGTCGCAGGCATTGGCATTGTGGAAAATGGCAACCATCGTCCTGTCGCCATCGAAGTGATCCCTGCTGCCCAGATTGAAGCGCGCGAGCCAGCGTTGCTCACCCTGGCGTGGCAACATCTGCCGCGCATTCCGCTCGAACCATTGGATCTGCTTGTGTTACAGGAGATTGGCAAAGATATAAGTGGAACGGGGATGGACTTAAATGTCGTGGGGATGTGGCGACGCACAGGCGGCGCACCACATCCAGACTTCCGCGTGATTGCGGCACTCGATTTAACCCCCAACAGCCACGGCAATGCCGTGGGCGTGGGTTATTGCGATCTCATTCCCCAACGACTTGCCGACAAGATAGATCGCCACGTCACCTATACCAACTGCCTTACGGCTGGCAACTTCAACGGCGGCAAACTGCCCATTACCCTAGCCACCGACCTTGAGGTCATCAGCGCAGCCCTGCCACGTACAGCCTCATCCCAAGCGCGCATGGTCGTGGCACGCAACACGCTCGATTTGGGGCTACTCTGGGTAAGCGAAAGCCTGCTGCCCCAGCTTGTCTCCGTTCCCACCCTAGAACAAATTGGCCCACCGCATCCGATAACTTTCGATGCAATGGGCCAATTGTCCCTACCCGTTATAGACTTTGCCGCGCACTAACGTACGCATTGTCTACGCACGGTGTATGCATGGTGTATGAGCTACACCGTCCTCGAAGCTCGGAGCTTCGAGGAAGGTCTTGTGGCTATCTTACTCCTGAGGCAGACCGTTACTCACTGTCCGTCATTTCTTCCGTAGAAGTCACTTCTTCAGTGGCAGTTAACTCTTCTGTAGCCGTCACTTCCTCAGTGCCCGTTACTTCCTCGCTCCCCGTGACGCCATCGGTGATGCTTTCTGTCGCCGTAAGCGTAGCCGTAGCTGAGATTGTCTCCCCATTTTGTGCTCGGATCATGGTCGTGGGTGCAGCGAACTGTGCCGAGGGCATGGTTGGCAGTGCACGCGGGGTTGCAGCCGCAGGCGCAGCGGCGTCACCACCTTCACTCCCACTACTTGAATTGCCACCACATCCAGCCAACAGCACCAATGCGCTACTCAAAATCAATACAGCAGCAATTTTCTGCACCTTACCATTTTTCGTAGACACCTTTGTCTTGGGCATTCTTACTCTAAGCATCTGATACACTGCTCCCTTGTGATAAGTACAGGATTCACGATAGCCTATGGATTCTGGGGGCGACTGGGGTCTGACCAACCGAATTTGTGAACTGCTACTTTGTGAACTGCAAATTTGTAAGCTGCGATGGCTCACAGCAGATACTCAGCATCTTGATCGCTCTCTGAATTAACTTGCTCCGCCCTAGTCCAACAATTTTGGGTCCAAGGCATCACGTAAGCCATCGCCCATAAACGAGAAGCCCAGCATGGAAATGGCGATCATCAATGTAGGAAAAAGCCCCATGTGCCAATAGACGGAGATATAAGCTTGGCTAGAGCCTACCATTTTCCCCCAGCTAGCAATGGGATCATTCACCCCAATACCCAAGAAGCTTAATCCCGCCTCACCGAAAATTGCCGCCGGAATCCCAAAACTCACAGCCACCAACAGGGGCGAAAGCGAGTTGGGTACCAAGTGACCAAAAATAATGCGCCGCGAAGAAACACCCAGACAGCGAGCGGCTTCAATGAATTCCTTTTCACGCAACGATAAAATCTGACCACGCGTCAAGCGCGCAATCCCAATCCAACTGGTAATGCTCAAGGCTATCACCACATTACGCAACCCACCCCCTGCCACTGTAATTAATAAGATGGCAAAAAGTAGACCTGGGAAGGCAGTCATCACATCGATCAAGCGTGAAATCAAGAAATCCACCTTGGCACCGAAGTAGCCTGCCAAGCCGCCCAAGCTAACACCAATCACCACAGCAACGGTCTGAACCGAAAGCCCCACAATCATTGAAGTACGCGCGCCATAAATCAAGCGACTCAACATATCTCGACCTAGTTCATCGGTCCCTAAAGGATGCGCTGGATCAATAAAAGGAAAGAGTCGAACTTTAGTAAAGTCTACCTTATCATAACGATATGGAGCGACCACGTCGGCAAAAATCGCTAAGAAGAGAAAGAAGACGACAATCACAAAACCCATGACTGCAAGGCGGTTACGAAAGAAACGGCGCACAGCATCTTGCCATAAGGTACGGTGGGGCCGCGTCTCTTTTTGCAGCTGCAGAGGCACATTTAATGCCTCAACCTTGGCATTACTCACTATCTGCCTCCCTGCGAGCCGAGCCGAATACGCGGGTCAATGCGCGTATAGACAAGATCTGTTGCGAGGTAAGTCAATCCCCACACAAAGGCAATCAGCAAAGAAAGCGCCATAATCATAGGATAATCTCGCGTAAAGGTACTGGTGACAAAGTATTTGCCCAGACCTGGTACACGGA
>JBBQIG010000582.1:0-3763 GCA_038324715.1 Anaerolineae bacterium
GGTCTACACGGTGGGTAAGTTGATCATAGGGCGGGGTCTGGCGAACTGTCAGGGGTGCTGTCGCTTCTACCAGCGCCACCATCTCCGCACGCTCAAAGCGGGTGGCGTCCCAGGCAAAGACCAGCGTGCCACCAGGGGGAAGCAGATTGGCCCAAACGGGAAGGCCACGCGTCAACAGGTCAACAATGGGGCCATTGTGCTGGATGCCATAGGGTAAATCGGTGATGACGAAGTGGGGCTTGAAGGGGACAATCAGGGCTGCTGCCTGATCGGTGTCACCCTGGGCAAGCAGGCAACGGCGTGGAGGGGTCTTGCCCAAGGTAAGCGTAGTGCGCCGGCCCACTTTGCGTAGGCGCTCTTCTTGGATGCGACAGGTGATGCCCGCCTCTTGACAAAACTGCCGTACATAGGCCACTGTCGTGCGTACATCTTGCTCATTCTGCTCCACACCCGCAACCTCTGCGCCCAACATGAGCGCTGTGAAGAGAATGGTACCACCCCCAGCCAGAGGGTCGAGCACGCGCAGGTCACTCCAGGGTTGGTCGGCAAAGCGACTGCTGAACAGAGCAAGATTGCACATAAAGTGTGAGAGCAGTTCGTTGGTCTTGCCCCGATAGCGGCGGGCAGCGGCTAATTCTGGTGGGAGGGTCGGCTCGAAACCAGAATTGAGTGGACGCAACCAGGGGCCCGGTAGATCGCCAAGTTGCTCCACAACTTCAAAGCAAGCAGTGATGGTTGCCAATTTTCCCAATTCACTTAATTGCGTAGGGGAGGGTAGATCGGGCAACTCAAAACGTAGATAGGCTTGCCCCGCAAGCTCCACAGGGGTTAGCTCGCTAAGTTCTTTGCCCAATGGGCTTAGGCGTAGCTCGTGCTGGGCCAATGCGCTAACTAGATCGCTGTACTGGGTGCTGCGTTGGGGGGCAAGTTGGGCTAAAAGAGTTGCCATGGGAGCTTGGAGAATCGGGGCTAGTCGCGGCGAAGGAGATTGCGGGTGCGGTAGACCTCGGCGGCTTCACGCACAAAAACCGCTGTGGTGGGTGCAGCGAACTCGTTCTCCAGTCGATCCGCCATGTCGGTCAACTCGCCATAGGTGGAACGACCTGGACGCATTAACTCATACATGCGCAACAATTCTTGGTTGGGCACAGCCGTTAGCTCGGCGGCTCGGTGGAGATTCTGTGCCAGCTCGCGATATCCTGCTTGGTGCGCCAACTCTGCCTGTGCGCGCAAGGTCGAGGCGCTGACTTGCAGATCGTCTGCGTCTACTTCTCCTGCTGCCGCTGCATCCAGGGTGACGCTGCTGATGGTGCGCCCACTGGCCGCGGCCAAGCTATCGGCGGCGCTTTGCATGAGGGGATAGGTGAACCCATTGCCCTCATGCATTTCCTGTTTTGTTTCTTTCTCTTGCGTGTTATCTGTTGTTTGCTGCTGCGTCATGCGTCTGGCTCCCAATCAAAGAAGAGTTCTGTGGGCGGTTCGTCGCTGATCTGCTCTGTTTCACGACGATGCAACAGGGCTGTTTTGACAATGAGCTTGAGCCGCGCCCAATTATCAATTTTGACGCCAATGGGTCGTGCTGCTTCATTCTTGGCATAGCGGGCTGCATTGCGACCGATCGCTTCATAGGTCTCCAGCGTAAGGGCTGGCGACTGGGGGAAGAGTTCTAGGTTGTTGAGACGCGCTAGCCCCTTTTTGTGAATCACGGTCGTGCCGCGCGATTGCAAGCCGACGGCAATGCCAGAGCCAGAGAGATCGGAACCGACTTGACCGATGGCGGCACAATCGGAACTATGTTTCACTTTGACAATGCGTGCGATCAAGCCTTCTTTGGCTACACCGGTGAGAATGGCGGCGAGCACATCTTCATGTTCTAACCCGTTAATGGTACGCGTCATTTGCTTGCCAAAGGCAGGGCCTACTGCCACAATCACCTCTTGGCGCGAACCTTGTTTGGCAGGGCCAACTTCCACCAACTTCTCCATGGGCGTGCCGATTTGGTCGGCAACAAACTCGCGTGGAGATTTTGCCTGGGGAATGTTTTGAATCTCTTCCCAACGCTCATTTTCCACCCGATAGCCAGTGCCAGGACCAGTGTAGTCATTGATGTCGTTGAGTGCACTCTGTACGTGGAAGTTGCGGTCAAAAATAGCCGCAGGTTGTAGGTAATCCCCCGCAACGCGCTGGCGACCCATTTCCAAGATGTTGCGGGCTGTCTTGGTAAAGCCACGGCGTTGCAAGGCCTGAATCACGCTGATCATGTTCTGTTCACCCGCCAAGAAGCCGTCGGCTGCTTCCAAATCTGCCACCAAGTCGCGCTCTGGCATGTCATCGCTGCTGTGACCTGTTGTGGCGGCTTCCACTTCCTCATCGGTAATGGCGGGGAAGCCTAACTCTACATAGATGGCTTGGATGGCCTTGGCGGCTTCGCGGCGAATGGCGAGCGTATCCTCCTCGGTCACAGGACGAAGACCGCCATCCACTTGCATATCGCGTTGGAGCACGTTGTAATCGTCGAAATCTTCGGCATCAAAGTTGCCACCGCCAAAGAGATTGTCGCGGCGGGGGACTGCGCTGTAGCCAGAAAAGATGAAATCGGTTCCAGGGATAAACTGAAGCATTAGCTTGGCGGTTTTGCGAATGGCGGAGTGGGAGGCAAGCGCATCATTGCCAGCGGCTACTTCTAGACCGAGCATCGAAGCTAGCAGATTTTCGGCACAGACGGCGCGCACGCCACCTGGCAATGATTCGGGCAAGGCGATACAGGAGATTGAGCCATTTTGGACACCCTGGCTACCTGCGCCGCGCACCACATGCACGCAGCGTGCTTCCAGATAGAGCATCGAACAACCTTCGGCATTGCCCATGAGGGCTTCGGAGCCGGTGCCAGAGGTGAATCGCACCTTCACTCCACGCGAGGCATAGGCCGCGGCCAAGAATGATTTTGACCAAGGGGTATCGTCACCATCGACAAAGGTGCGTTCGGTGCCATAGACCGAAAGCGTTTCGGCATAGGTGGTCAACCCCTTCATTGCCAAGCGCAACCCAAGCGCTTCCTCGACGGCGCATTGTGTTAAGACACCGCCGCGGCCCGTTTGCGTCCCCACCAAGATAGCGAGGGCATTAAAAGGGGCATTGCGCGCCACGCGCACAGTGGTCTCTACCTCGGCAAAGCCACGTAGTCCTGCTTCGGCAGCATCGGCAGCGAGGAGCGCAGGATGCTCACGCCAGTTGGTAACATGTGCTTGGTTGGCAGGGGTGCGACGGACGCGCATTTTTGCCAATCCCATCATCATTTCCAACACATTCATGTGGCGGATAATGTCGGTGAGTTTGGCAGGGGTGCAGCCACCTGCCAAGCGGCGCATCACAGGCGCGGGGACATTAATGTCCACCAACATATGCGCCAGTTTCTGCGAGGGCGTGGACATTGCTTCGGGCGCAGCTTCTAGGTTCAAGCTGTGATTGGCAATAAAGAGATCAATGGCATCAAAGTCGGCGCGCTGCTTGCCATCCATCTCCACCACGCGACCCTCTTCCATGCGCAAGCTGGGCTGCGGATCATAGGGGCTGTCCACCACCATCAGACCGGCTTCAGCCCACGGCTCGACATAAGTCTCTTTGTTGATCTCGCGCTCGGCAAGTAGGGCGAAGCGACGTGAGGTAGTCATTGTTTATTCCTGATAAGCGATAATCTATAAAGAATCTATGAAAACAGTGTGCTGACTGCAACGCGCCAGCCCGATAGTGCAGGCTCAGCCTC
>JBBQIG010000583.1:0-3763 GCA_038324715.1 Anaerolineae bacterium
CCGCACGGCACTAGCTTTGATAGTGACACCCTTTTCGCGCTCCAATTCCATGGAGTCCAGAAGTTGCTCGCGCATCTCACGCGTGGTCACTGTGCCCGTCATTTGGATCAACCGATCAGCCAGCGTGCTCTTGCCGTGGTCAATGTGGGCGATAATAGAAATATTACGTATATGGTCCAGATTCATGTTCTATTTTAGTGTCCTACAATCGAAAACCTACAAGCAAAAATAAAATGTGAACTAGTGTCCTGTCATGGATGAAATGATGGAAATAAATCGGTACTCGGACCGGCATTTCTCTATGAAAAAACGCTTTATATCCGAAACTTTTTCTATCACATGATGGCTGACAGGACACTAGTCACAGCTACTCAAAATTACAATCGAAAATTACAACTTGACAATCGCGCATCTGTCAACGCCTTGACACCGTACATTACGTGATGCCAGCGTTTTCTCATAAAGTGTTCTCATAAAAGAGACTGAGCGGGTCAGGCTTATAGTCGCCAAATGGCCCAATCGGTTGAAAACCCACACGCTCATACAGACGCACCGCTTCCAACTGATAGATTCCTGTTTCCAGCCGCAGCCGTAACACGCCCGACGCTCGAGCATGCTCGGCAAGATGATCAAGCATATTTTTGCCAAAACCCCTACCCCGAAATTCGGGGCGCACGTACATGCGCTTAATCTCGGCATAGTCGTTGCCAAAGAGCTTCGCACCCCCACAGGCAACGGCGCTCTCATTATAGCGCAGGATGAAGAACGCGACTTCTTCTTCAATCAACTTGTTCACACTGTATCCATGCCGGCTTTCAACGGGATAGAATGCACTGAGGTGGGTCTCAAGTTCCTCAATCAACGCCATTCCATCTGCTGTATCAGGCCGCTCTGCTGTAATTCGCCAAGACATTGACTGTTAGCCCCCATGAATGAGTGTGCAACAAGTATGCAGCATAGGCTCTATACCAATCAGGCTGATTGATCACAAAGAACGAAGCTCAATGCGTGAAACAGAATGCATGAAGCATAAAAAACAGAAAATCAAAGAGATGCATTACACCTTAACCCGATCAGCAAACCAGGTGACTGTTCGTGCCAAGCCATCACCCAATTCTACTTTTGGCTCCCACCCCAACTGCCGCCGCGCCTTGGTAATGTCTGGCTGACGTTGGCGCGGATCATCTTTGGGGAGTGGCTCATAGCGGATACCCACTTTATTGCCGGTTAGTTCATTGATTCGCTCGGCAAATTCGCGAATGGTAATTTCGATTGGATTACCAATGTTGACAGGCTCCTTCTCCTCACTCAGCAACAGCCGATAGATGCCATCTACCAGATCAGAGACAAAGCAAAAGCTGCGTGTCTGGCTGCCATCCCCATAAACAGTCAATGGCTCACCACCCAGCGCTTGCTTCACAAAATTCGGCACTACACGCCCATCATTCAGCCGCATCCGCGGGCCATAGGTGTTAAAGATACGCACAATGCGTGTCTCCACCCCATGCGTGCGCTGATAGGCCATTGTTATTGCCTCGGAAAAGCGTTTGGCTTCATCATAGACCCCGCGCGGGCCAATCGGGTTCACATGACCCCAATAATCCTCGGTTTGAGGATGCACCAGCGGATCACCATAAACTTCGCTTGTGCTGGCGTGCAGAAAGCGCGCACGCTTTGCCAGCGCCAACCCCAGCGCATTGTGCGTCCCCAAACTGCCCACCTTCAATGTTTGAATCGGCAGTTCCAAATAATCGACGGGACTCGCAGGACTAGCAAAGTTTAAAATAGCATCTAGATCACCTTTGATGTATATATAGTTGGTAACATCATGATGTATGAAGGAAAAACATCGATTGCCAGCCAAGTGAGCAATATTATCCGTGCTCCCTGTGATCAGGTTGTCCATCGCAATGACATCATGTCCTTCAGACAAAAGCCGATCTACCAAATGGCTGCCCAAAAATCCAGCGCCGCCCAGAACCAAAATTCGCATAAGTGCGGATCCTTTTCTCTATTCTAGATATGGTGCGATGATCTGCGTGCCACATAGCCGCACAACAGAGCGGCTCGAAAGCAGGTTAACTCTCTATGTACCCAACCCTGCCCTTTGGTCCACTTGCCATCCCAACCGGGCCGGTTCTTGCCATCTTAGCTGTCATCTTGACACTGGACATTGCAGGTCGCTATGGAGCCCGACTCGGCGTTGATCCCGACGACATCTGGAATGTGGGCTTAATCGCCCTTACAGCAGCGTTGATTGTAGCCCGACTCTGGAATGTTTTCCAGTTTTGGTATATCTATCAGAGCGAACCACTCCTGATCTTCTCAATCCGCCCTTCCGGTTTCGCATTTTGGCCGGGGATCATCATAGCAATCATCGCGGGTTATGCCTATCTACTGCACCGCGCCCTCGACCCGGTGCGCGTAATCGCTGCACTGGCAGTTGGCGCAACTGCTGGTAGCATTATAATGGGCATCTCTGGCTTTGCCACTGGCACGATCCTGGGAACCACCAGCGAACTCTCGTGGCTCCCCTCCTACTTTGGCGAAACACGCCATCCCGTCGGCCTCTACCGTGCCATTGCCAGCGCAATTCTCTATGCGCTCTTGTGGCAGGGTGCGGATCGTAAACGACCAGGACAGGTAATCTTATTAGCGTTGCTCGGCTATAGCCTCATTCGCTTGTTCACAGACAGCTTTCTAGCCGAAACCCCACACGTCGGAGGAATTCGAATCAGCCAATTGATTGCATTGGCAGTGGCGCTGGTGGTGGTGCTACTTCTTGCGCAGGGAAATAAAACATTACCTCCCAAAAGCACGGAAGGCAATTCAGTAACGAGCGATGAGCCTCTATTTGTTCCCAATCAGGAATAACGCTTTGGAGCTTGCTGCGACTTAGTCAGCTCTTGGGCTATCCGGCAGGCTCTCTATCGTCTGGATAATCAACGCAATGCCAGTTGAAATTGAAACTGTGGCAGCAGCGCTCACCACTTCGTTGCTCACGCCGCGCGTGCTGCCCAACTTAATCGTGGCGTCGTTTAAGGGGTAGAGCATTCCTGTATAGGTAATGCCCGTCACTTCAGCACTCAAAGGGAGCAGGCTCATGGTACTGCCTGGGGCTGCTTCAAGGGTCATCGACTCGCCAGCGTGAATGACCGTGGCGATTTCTGTATCATCCACCAAATGGATGATGGCGGGCCAATCTTGTTGTGCCATCAGCAGCACATTCGCCAGCGATTGATCCAAACGTCCACCCAACGCGCCCAGCAACAAAATCTCTTGCGCGCCATCGCGAATGGCCCGCTCAATTGCTAATTCCAGATCCGTCTTGTTCTTTGCGGGCGGATGCTTTTCCATCTCCACCCCTGCCGCGCTCAGTTCCTCGGCTAGTTTTGGATCCAAGCTATCTAAATCACCCACCACCACGCGCGGGCGATAGCCCATGGCAATTGCATGATGTGCGCCCCCATCCGCGGCAATGAGATCATCGTCAGCGCGCAGCCACCGCTGCATCGTCCTAGGGTCAGGGATGATGCCATTGACAAAAATAACTGCACGCATGAACGATCCTTCTGCGACTGGTTATGAAAAGGCTTGTGAAACAAAGATTGCTACCATGATCAAGGCAATGACCATCTCTACAATTGCGGCGAAAATCATACTGGCAATGTAGGCTTGCACGGCAGTGGTAGCGGCGCGTGCATTATTCTTGTCCCAATACTCCACCAGCCACATGCCGCCAATCGCGCCCAAAATTGCGCCA
>JBBQIG010000584.1:0-3753 GCA_038324715.1 Anaerolineae bacterium
CCCCGAATTGAGAAGTGCAGGCTTTTACCTACGCTCACAGCTATCGTACTCAGAGTTTCATGCCATCCGCCCGCTGATTGCCGAGCTAGCACACCCAATCTGGGAGAGTGGCACGGGAGAACTAACCGTCATGGCCGTGGAAGATGCGCTGCTCAACAGGAACAACCTACCCCCCGACCTTCATGCCCGTGTCAAGGCTCTTTGGCAAACGTGGAAAATGAACCAGTAGTCTAAGATTCTCTTAACTTTCCTCACTCATTCCTGAAAGGCAAACAGACCCATGGCTGACAAATCCTGGTTTCTCCAAGATCGCTTTGGTCTCTTTATCCACTGGGGCATCTACTCGCTGCCAGCGCGCCACGAGTGGGTAGAGAGCGTTGAACGCATCGACGATGCTCAGTATCAAAGATACTTTGACCATTTTGACCCCGATCTCTATGACCCTGCTGCCTGGGCACAAGAAGCCAAAAACGCGGGCATGAAATATTTCGTCGTCACCACCAAACACCACGATGGCTTCTGTCTATGGGATTCGGCAGTGACCGACTATAAAGCCACCAACACGCCTGCAAAGCGCGATCTTATTAAGCCCATGGTCAATGCCTTTCGCGACCAGGGCTTGAAAGTCGGTTTCTACCACTCCGTTATCGACTGGCATCATCCCGAATTTTCGGTAGATGGCTTCCACCCCATGCGTGAAGACGAAGACTATCGCACCGCCAGCCAAAGCCGAGACATTGCCAAATACCGCCAATATCTCCACAGCCAAACCCGGGAACTACTCACTCAGTTCGGCAAGATCGATCTGATGTGGTTCGACTTCTCCTATTCTGACCGTGACTGGGGCTGGGCAAAAGGCAAGGGCAAGGCCGAGTGGGACGCCGAGCGGCTCATGGCAATGGTGCACGAACTTCAGCCCACCGCGCTCATCAATGACCGGCTAGAGGTTGGCGGAGACTTCAAGACACCCGAACAATATCAGCCCGCTGGACGCATGATAGTCAACGGCGAACCCGTTACTTGGGAAGCGTGCCAAACCCTCAACGGGAGTTGGGGCTATCACCGCGACAATCTCGACTGGAAGCCCGTGGAGATGCTCATCCGCATGTTAGTCGATGCCGTTTCCAAGGATGGCAACATGCTCCTCAATGTCGGCCCCAACGCACGCGGCGAGTTTGAACCACGCGCCCTAGAACGGCTACGCGCCATCGGAGCCTGGATGCGGCTGCACGCACGCTCGATCTACGGCTGTGGCATGAGTGAATTTACGCCACCCCCTGATTGCCGTTTCACCCAAAATGGCAACCGGCTCTATCTGCATCTCTTTAGCTGGCCTTTCCGCCATGTCCATTTGACTGGCCTAGCCTCGCGCGTGGAATACGCTCAATTTCTCCACGACGGGTCAGAAGTTAAAATGAATCTGATCGATCCCCATCAACCCGCCCAAAACACAACACTTGGGGGCTTGAGCCACGACACACTGACACTGGAACTACCCGTTCAGCAACCCGATGTGGTCGTCCCGGTGATAGAGTTATTTCTAAAGTCATAAGTTCCAATCTTTCCATACTTGAATTGCTAGAAATCAACCTCAACCGTCAACCAACAAAAATTGGATAGACCAAAGCCAACCCAGAAAAGGCACTTCCATGAAGACTTTGATAATCGGTGGTACCGGACTGATCAGTTCTCCTATGACGCGCCTCTTGCTTGAACGCGGTGACCAAGTCATCCATTACAATCGTGGCAAGGCCGATCTCTACCCCGCGCCAGCCGAAGTGCGCCAACTTCATGGCGACCGTACAGACTATGCAGCATTCGAGAAGCAAATGAGTGAAGCAGGCAGCTTTGATGTGGTCATCGACATGGTGGGCTATCTACCCGAAGATGGTGAGAGCGTTGTTCGCGCATTCCGAGGGCGCACCGACCACTTTATCTTTTGCAGCACCGTGGATATCTATCAGAAACCAGCCACGCATTATCCAGTCACCGAAGCAGAACCCTATGGCGGGCTGAATGCGTATAGTATCAACAAGATCAAGATTGAGAAGACCCTGCTTGCCGCCCATGAGCGAGGCGATCTGCCTGTGACCATCATCCGCCCCGCCTATACCTATGGGGAAGGCCGCGGCCCCATTCATTCGTTGGGTGCGCGCACCAGCTACCTCGATCGCATCCGCAAGGGTAAACCCATTGTCGTCCACGGCGATGGCTCATCTTTTTGGACAGTCTGCTATCGTGATGATGTGGCACGCGCATTTGTCAATGCAACCGGCCGCGCCCAAACTCTAGGTCGCGCCTATCATACACCAGGGGAAGATTGGATGACCTGGAATCTCTACCACCAGCGCGTCGCCGAGGCAATGGGTGCGCCACAACCAGAGCTCGTGCACATCCCCTCCGATACATTGGCAAAAGCTGCGCCAACGCGTGCGCGTGTCGTGGTGGAAAACTTCCAGTTCAATAACATTTTCGACAGCAGCGCAGCACGTGCCGATTTGGGCTTCCGCTCTAGCTTGAGTTGGATAGAAGGTGTGCAGCGCATGGTAAGCTGGCTGGATGAACACGATCGCATGGAGAATAGCGACGACGATCCCTTGGAGGATCGGCTCCTTGCTGCATGGAACCAGGCGGGCGAAAGTCTTGTTCAGTCATTAGAACAATCCGGCGGCATAGGATGATCCCTCACCTCTAAACCGCAGAAATTTTGATTGACAGCCCATAAAGATTGACGTAAAGTACACAATTGCACCCACACACTACAGACAAAAAAAGTTAGCGTTGAAACATACCCATACCGAACGCTTGCCACAGCCCAGGAATTCCTGGCGCTGTGGGAGCCGCGACGAGGAGAATTAACCTCGTCTCTGCGCCTGCCGCGCTTATCTAGGAGCAACCCATGTCCCAATCCGCACTATCTACTGAATCTCGAACCAGCGAAAAGCTCCCGTTCATCACCAAATTCGCCTATGGGTCGGGCGACTTGGGCACTGCAATCACTTCAGCATTGCGCGGCTTCTTTTTGCTCTACTTCTTCACCGATGTAGCCCGTCTCAACCCGGCAACCGCGGCTTATATTCTCATCATAGGTCGCTTTTGGGATGCCTTTAACGACCCCATCATCGGCTGGCTCAGTGACCGCACTGTGACAAAATGGGGACGCCGTCGCCCCTGGATTGCGGCAGGTGCAATCCCCTTTGGTCTCTTCTTCTTTCTGCTTTGGGTCGTTCCGCCCTTTGGTGACACTGGCAAATTTATCTACTACGTGGTGATCAGCATCTTGCTAGACACCGCCTATACGATCATCAACGTGCCCTATACCGCGCTAACCCCCGAACTAACTCGCGACTACGATGAGCGCACCAGCCTCAATTCCTATCGTTTTGCCTTTTCGGTGGGCGGTGCGCTGCTCAGTGCCGTCCTCCATCCGATCATCGTCAACAGCGCACCTGATCTGCGCACAGGCTATCTCATCTCTGGCATGATCTGGGCATTGGTCTCCACAATCCCCTGTTTTGTTGTCTTCTACTTCACCACCGAGCGCCCGGAAAGCATGTTAGCTCCCACCGAGGAAGCCATTCCACTCAAAGAGCAAATTCGTATGGCCTTTGCGAATGGCCCCTACCGCTTTGTGATTGGCATCTACCTCTGCTCCTGGCTGGCGCTGCAACTGGTCTCGACTGTCCTGGTCTACTATCTCACCTACTATCTCAGGACACCTGGGCAAATTCCGCTGACCTTGCTTGCCATCCA
>JBBQIG010000585.1:0-3751 GCA_038324715.1 Anaerolineae bacterium
GGTCAAAGAAGAGGAAGCCCACTTCCCTGCCACTAGGCCCCCAGTTGACGAAACTAGCCTCGCAGCGAAAGAGACCCAGCGTGCTTTCCTCGACCAGGAGGGACTGCAACAGGCTGTCGCCTAGGTTGTCGAAGATTTCCCCATCAATGCGCAGGCGCGGACGCGAGGCATAATAGGCGGTAGGAGTTTTGCCATTGGTCATCAGTTCTGCCTTGTTTGCTTAATCTGCCCACAGACGCATCCGGCGCTGGATGAAGCGCCGTACGATGAGGTCAAGATCTTCTGGGCGCAGCGGCTGGGCAGTCTCTTGGCGTTCGCTTGGGCGCTCTGTGCCGGCTGCCTGTTCTTCTCCATTTGGTGGCGGTGAGACCACCTCAAATTCGTTAATGATAATAGCCATCGGATTTCTCCTCTTGATTCCTCTAGTTGATTCCTTTAGGGCTTTATACCTCTAAAAGCTGACCACCCGCGCCACCAGAGAGACCGGCATTTGCAGAGGCTCCAAATCCTGCGGATGCGCCTGCACCCGCGGAAGCACCGAACCCTGCCGATGCACCCACACCGGCGGAAGCTCCGAATCCTGCCGATGCGCCTACACCGGCGGAAGCTCCAAACCCCGCTGAGGCCCCAGCGCCAGCAGAGGCTCCAAATCCTGCCGATGCGCCTGCACTGGCCCCTGCTCCGGCGCTAAAGCCAACGCCGCCGCCTAATCCGGCAGAAAAGCCCACCTGTCCAGAGGCGGATAGACCCCCTGCAACGGATGCGCCAGCGGCGGCTCCGACACCAAATCCAGCACCCGCCTGAAGGCCACCACTTACGCCACCTGACGCCGATATGCCAGCACCAAAGGACGCTCCTGCATTGAGGTTGACCAAAGCCCCCGCTTCAAGACGCAGCGGATCATCAATGCCGTTGGCCGCGGCGATCTGCTTCCAGTCACTGCTGCGACCCTCGCGAGCAGCCATGCTCTGCACGCTATCCCCCTGGCGTGCGGCATCCATTGGCTGGGTTCCCGGTGGTGGACCACCCGCCGCCGCACCTCCGCTGGCCTGACCCGGCTCACCAAATTCAAACTTAATCTCCTGGCGAGTGATGTTAAGCGAAACTGTAGCCCGCATGGGGATGCCCTCTTCAGAGAAATAGTCGAGGGTCTCATCCATGGAGTTGACAACACCGCGGAAGATGAACGTTCCCCATTCAAAGCTAAGTCCGGGCGGCACACGATTGCTGTTTGTGTTGCTGCTCCCGCTTCCGCTTGGCGATTTAGCCTTTACAAAATAGACCACCTGCTCTGTGATCCGGCGCACATCGCGATTGGCGACATCGCCCGTGGCTTCTGTGGTGTCAAAGAGCAGTTCAACACTCATCTTTGAAGTGCCGCTACCAACAAACTGCCCGCCGCCGCCACCGGGTTGGTTGCCGCCACGGTTCTCGTTGGAAAACGACACCTTGAGTGATTCCGGATTAAAGTGAACTGTTACACTCTTGCCGTTTGCGACAGGATTAAATTGTTGTTGGTTGGCATCGAACTCAATTTCGACCAGCCGAGCTTTGGCGACCATTCTGGAGTCCTAGAGCTTATAGTGGGCTTATGCTTATGGTGCTTCGATGGAAAACGAATTGACAGCAATCTGCATCTCTTCAATGGCAACGCCCCCATCTTTGGCGTTCAGCGCAGGTGCTTTCATCTTAATCGGCAAGCAGCCCGACAATTTGAAGCGTGCTCGGTTTTGCCCTGCACCATCGCGCATCAGAATGACCCCACTGGCGCGTGTGCTGCGTGCGGCATTGCCGCTGGCTGCGGCGAACCACTTCCAAAGATCGAGGTTGGAGGTCATGCCCCGTTTGAGCGTGATGCTGTTATAGGTGACCGGGCCTACCAAATTGACTTGTTGCGTATTGTTGCCGCCTTCGCGCAAAGTCTTAGGTTCCATACTCATTTCCAGCCCGTCCAACTCGGCGAATTCCATGTCGCAAAGGGGGCTGCTTAACCCCAGCGCGCTGGCATTGGAGATGTTGAGTTGGATGTAAAAGTTAAAGCTGGTAAAGGGATATTCCTGATTCGGCATACCTAGCCCTCTTTGGCGAATAGATCGCCTTCGCCGCGGCGCGTGAGTTGCACGGTGATGAACTCCATAGGCTGTGATGGCGCAACCTGAATGACAGCGATAAAGCGTCCCTGCTCGACGCTCTGTGGGGGGTTGACGCTTGCGTCGGTTATTACACGGAATGACTCTTCGGCTGTTCTACCCGCAAATGCGCCACGCTCATACAGAAAACGCAGCATGTCTTCGAGCACCACGCGCATACCCTCGCGAAAAATCTCGTGATTGCTTTCAAAGACAAAGTCCATGCCCAACTGCACAGCGGCCTTACGCAACAGAATCAATAGACGCCGGACAGAGATCTGCATCAGGCTGCGGTCGCCACTCAGGGTATGGGCGCTCATCGGTCGAAAATCGCCAGCCTCTGGACGTATCAGGTTGAAGCGTTGTGCAAATAGCCCTGCCCAATCATCGTTGGAAAAATTAGTTTGCAGGCCCAACACCTCGCTGAGTGGCAAGTTGGCAGGCGCAACCCAAACCTGGCGACGGTGCTCACGGGCGGCGATCAGCCCACAGATTGCGCCCTCGGGTGGCACAGGACGTATCTTGTTGTCGCTGCGCAGATCGGCAGCGAGCAGCCACGGATGGTAAACAGCGGCGAAACTGAGATCGATGATTTCTGCTGGTTCGTCAGAAGCAAAATCCTCGCCCAAACTGGGGAGACCCAAGCGCTGGCGCAGCGCCTGCTGCCATTCCGCACAGCGCGCTTGCTCATAATCCACCGGCAGGCTGAGCACTGCCAGCACATCGCCGCGCGCATGGCAGGCAATGATCAAGACTTGGTGGACAGTCAAGAACGGTTCGTCTTGCACGAGGTCGGTGAGTGCAGGCGGCAGCACAACCGGCAAGCGTGAAGTGATCGAGAACTCTGTATAGGTAAAGCCACCCGCAAAGAGGAAACTACCGTGCTGAGTTTCCACGCTCACATCGACCGGGCCAGCTCTTGTCCCCAGCGGGGCAATCGCTCTCAATTGGGTGCTGCTTTCTACTGTGACTTGTTCGGCGCGACGCAAGCCAAAAAAGAGTCGGGTCTCTACATCGCTCGTAAATCCTTCGCCCTGTACCGTTACTGCTGTTCTTGCGGTGAGGTGTCCATAGTGCGGCTCTACTACCTGAATGCTAGGCGCACCGTTGCAGTCAACAAAGTCGGCCTTTGGCGGACAATCTGGCGGCGGATCGGGCTGTTGCGTGCGCGGTGGCTCTGGATCTGGCAAGGGTACTTCTTGCTGCCAGGGACGGTGTGCAGCATCGGGAACAGCGATCAGCGCGACTTCATCGATAAATAGCAGACTATGTAGCCCGCGCAGCCGCCTGCCTTGCAGATAGTGAAGATCAAAAGCCGTATTGAGAAGAGAACGGGGTGATTCGCCCAGACCTGTGCTGCTGCCTGTGCCAGATGGAGCCAGGTATGGATCATAGAAAAGTGCGGCATCGAACTGCAACAAATCATCTGTACCGGCGCGTCCCGTCTCCGGCGGGCGAAACTGCGTTGCATCCGCTTCATCGACAATTTCGCGCAGACCAATGGGCAGATAGAGGAGCGATAACTCTTCAGCCGACTCTATATAGCCGTTTGCGCTTCTTGCCGCCAAGGAAGTCATTCCCAACGTGCTGCCAGCGGGAGCTAGCAACCCTGCCAGGGCACT
>JBBQIG010000586.1:0-3738 GCA_038324715.1 Anaerolineae bacterium
CCAGAAACGCCATGTTGGCGTCGGCAGGATGTGAATGGCAATCCCGTCAGCTTTCAACACTCTACAGATCTCGGCCATCATTCCACTTATATCTTTGACATGCTCCAGTACGTTCGATGAAAACACCACATCGAAGCTAGCGTCTAAGTATGGAATCGTCTGACCGTCATAGATTTCAACCTGAGAGTAGGTAAGTTGGTCCGACGGCTGTGCCACATCAATACTTGTAACATCCGCGCCAAGTGCTGCTAGCAGGCTCGCCTGGTAACCGTTTCCGCCACCTATCTCTAGGACGCGTTTACCATGCGAAAAGGCCGTTTCAACCGCGCTAAGCTCTTGCCCACGCAGATCCTCAAAATTTGTCATGTTCTTTATTGCTTGGATGAGATGCGCGGACGAATACGAACTCATTGCAACCCAATCCCCCGCCGCAGGTCACCATATTCCCAAGCGCAAAACCCCGGTCACGATAACAACGGAAGATCTCCTCTGGTTTAGCCACCTCGAAAGGGTATCCGCCGACCCAGTCAACGACATCGCGCCAAGCGGACATGCCGCGCACGCTATGCTCAGCGTAATTACGCCACGTGTAAAAAGGCTTGCCGCGAAGCAGATCGTAGAGTGTCCTAGGCCCCCACAGGCGGATCAGCGCAGGCCCAAGAACCAGCCAGCGCAACCTATTGGGTAGCCGGTTATAGACGCGCTTCACCCACGTCCACACCGGCGTCATTGCCCGCTGGTAGTTGTAGATGGCTATAAAAAGCGTACCACCTTTACGTACCAAGGAAGCTACGTTTTCCAGCGCCTGCCACATGGCGCCGGTATGATGCAGTACACCCCAGGAATACACAATTTCCCACTGGCCAAGAGTTTGCAGATAGTTTTTGTCGAGCGCCGAGCCTTGCTCAACAATCCACTCAGTATCATCCGGATAATAGCGCCGTTTCAGTTCGGCAGTGCATGCCACCGACTTTGGGTCGTAATCAAAAGAATGAACTGTTGCCCCCAGCCGCCGCGCTGCAAGGCTGAAGAGCCCGGATCCACTACCGACATCCAGAAAATTTTTCCCGTGTAGATCTTTTACACTCAACATATTGCAAAGCGATTGCTCCGCCAGAGCGATGCGGTCGTCGTTTAATACATTCAAAAATTGTGCCCAGTTGGCGCCGAATTCGAATCGTTCCCCCGTTGCGACCTCTGTTGCGTGCGTGGCCATTTTGTACGTTTTCCTGTGCAGCTGTTCTGGAGCATTGTCCAAGCTAAATAACTTTCCGCGCGGCTTTGAAGTATAAACTTGGATTGGCGATTTGAGCCCCAGCCCTGCCCAACGCGTATCTGATCAAACTTTTGCAAAGGTTTTTTAAGCCACCCCGCCGCCAAGATGGAAAGGCCCTCGTTTCAACTCGTTCAACAGTGAAGCCTCTTGCAGTTAGCACTTCACGTATGCGCAATGGTGAGAAGCTTTGCATATGACCCCATCGGTGAAATGGCTCTCCACAATGCGGACATACAACCTTGTTATCCATTAGTCTTTCATTGGCAGGTACTGTTCCGATGAACAATCCATTGGGCTTAAGCACTCGCCTGACTTCGGCCAAGGTCGTGTGCATTACATCGTTCGTTAAGTGTTCGAGCACCTCCGACATTATTACAGCGTCTAATTCTCCATCCCGAAATGGCATACTCTGCGAAAATCCGACCTGAGCCCTCAGACCAAGATCATGTTGCCTTCGCAGCCTATCAATGCTTTCTGGATTTGGATCCAAGCAATAAACGACGACCTTTTTCTTGACCAAAATAGCTTCGAGTCCACCGCGACCCACGCCAATGTTAAGCACGGCCATGCCAGATTGGATTTGGTTCGCGAGGAATTTATAGCGCGGAAGTGCATTTATAAATGCATCTCCCGTTTCGTCAGTGTTCTGGAAATGATCCCAAATTTTTGTTTGATCCATTCTAGAAACCTGATTATTTTGAGCGTTGGACTAAAATCCAACACAGCACCATTGAAGTTGAATACATGAAGGCAGTGGACAAGACAAGCCCTTTCAGCCCAAGCCAAGGCACTAAGCCGAAACTCGCCACCACTTTAATTAAGAGATTAATGCTAGCGACCCCAGCAATCTCCCGATGCCTCCTTTGACTGGCTAATAAGGAAACCAGAACGATACCGGTAAAATAAAACGGCAATTGTGCAAGCCCGTAACGCAATGCCTCCGTCACGATAGCAGTATCCTGCGCAGTAAATGCACCACGCTCAAATAGGAATTTGACGCCCCAAGGCGCTAACAACCAGCTTACTGACATGGCAAACATGCCAAGCGCAAACATGATTCGCATCCAATGCTCAGCAACATGATTTATTTGTTGACCGCCCTGGGCCTGGGCCTCGGAAAACACCGGTAGCGTGGCCCGGGACACTGCCAAAGCACCTATGCCAAGAATCAGGGCCAGAATTCGATTGGCGTAAGTGAGTGTGGAGATCGCGCCTGTTCCTAGATGTGCGGCAAAAAACTGGTCGATGATGCCTGTGAAGCTCATCAGCGCTTGCCCGCCTAGCATGATGCCGAAGCCCCGCCAGAACGGCGTCCATTGGGGCGATCTGACGGTAAAACGCGGCGCCTCGATCTCGCGTTGGCGTGCCAAAGGCACGGCAAGGCTAACAAGGTGAAAGGCAAATCCGGCAAGCGTGCCCCAAACCAAGGGCTCCGCTCCGCCACCGGGAATGGCCAGCAGCACAACCAAGATAGTCAAGGCGGGCACGCTTTCCAGCAGCGTGTTCACGTGACGTCCAGCAGCCAGCATCCAGGCAGAAAACAGGCTGACGATCACACCCAGCGGTGCCAGCAGGGTCAAGGTTGGCGCCAAAATTTCAGCTGTGGCCATTGTGGCCATCGGCAGCCCTGTCCAGGATGCGCGTAGCAGCACCGGCAACCCCAGCCAGCCCAGAAATGCCAAGACTAGCCCAAGCAGGAGTGTGAGCCCGAGAAGCTCCGATCGGAAGCGAGGGAGTTCCGCAGGTGCACCTTGCCGGATGCGCGCAGCCAGCGGCACCAGTACGACCGTGAGGACGCTGAACCAGACACCGACCGGCCAGCTCACCAGATTGAAGACAAATAGATAAGCATCCACCTCTGCGCTGACGCCATAGCGGTAAGCAATCGCCACCTCTTTGGCTGCGCGGGCAATCGATCCCAACAGCACGAACAGCACCACCCAGGCCATCCCGCGTGCAATGGCATGATGATCCGGGTGCGCGTCACGCAGGCGGCGAATCCAAAGGGGAAAGAACATTCGCTGAATCAAACGTCAGTCGTTGGGTGCGGCGAAAGAGCCAAAATCTCAGGGTATGCCTGGAGGAACAACGCATTTGTACAGTCACGCTTCGGCGGCTTGATAGTGATCGCGGTACCACAGGGCAAACTTCGCGACGCCGTCCTCAACAGCCACGACGGGCCGATAGCCCACGCTCTCGATCAAGTCCGACACATCCGCCTCGGTATCCGGCACATCCCCGGCCTGTAGCGGCAGCATGTCCATCTTCGCCTTCTTTGCTAGGCAATCCTCCAGCACCTCGATGTAACGCAGCAATTCGATCGGATGCTCGTTGCCGATGTTGTAGATGCGGTACGGGGCCACGCCGCTGCTGGCGGAATCGGGCGCCATGCCGTCCCAGTCCGGAGTGCTGCCCGGCACCTTGTCCAGCGTGCGGATCACGCCTTCGACGATGTCGTCGAC
>JBBQIG010000587.1:0-3727 GCA_038324715.1 Anaerolineae bacterium
ATGTTTGCCTACATCGCTGGCTCACCCTTCGTCTTCATTGAGTTAAATGGCATTGCACCCGAACGCTTTGGGCTTCTGTTTGGTGCCAACGCCATCGGACTCATTGGTGCTGCCCAGCTCAACCGCTGGCTCCTACAACGCTACCAAGGTACACACATTCTCCAAGTCGCCCTCGCCATCACAGCAACCAGCGGATTACTCCTAGTAGGCGTCACCGCCACAGGGCTAGGGGGCTTCCCTGCTATGCTGGTTGTTCTCTTTTGTTGCATCGCCAGCACGGGCTTAGTTGGCCCAAATGCCACCGCAGCCGCGATGGCACCCTATGCAAAGCGCGCAGGTAGCGCCGCCGCGCTTTTGGGTTCAATTCAGTTTGTCTTTGGTGCCGCTGCCGGTGCACTCGTTGGCGCATTCCACAATGGCACAGCCATGCCCATGGTCAGCGTGATTGCTCTCTGTGCAGTGAGTGCCTACTTAGTCCTACAGTTCCTCACCCAACGCCCCATGCCGCGGACTGCCGCACAGGTCTAACGCAAAAATGCTCGACAGTCCTGCTCTGAATTCCGATCAGACAGTCGAGCATTTGTCATCGTCGTGAACGTTCAGGTACGGGGTGCTTCAAAGCCACACGAGTAGACAATCCTCTCACACTCTCCACCCACCCCTTTGGCTAGCCTGTCCCGCGCTTATTGTCAGGTTCCGATGGGTATAAGCTGTGCTATACTTTTCATCTGCCTGGGCCTATTTTAGTTTCAGTGAGGCTTTTTGTTACCACGACCAAGTGGTACAAGGCCCGACAGATGGAACTGTTATGATTCAAAGGATTGCTTATGATGCATGGTGGAAGAGGCTTGCGTAGTTTGCTCAGTATTGACGATAGTAAGCCCAAGCCTAATCTTAGCCGTGAAATATTATCACGTGTATTTGCCTATGGTCGGCCTTACTGGAGTGGAATTGCCATTGTGTTGGTCACGATTGCGGTCTCGTCGCTTCTAGGGCTATTGCCGCCGTTGCTCTATCGCGAACTGATTGACGATGTGTTGCCGAACCGAAATGTTTCTCGGCTCAACTGGTTAGCCTTGGGCATGTTAGGCATCCCACTCGTCACAGGTTTGCTCAGTGTTGTGCAACGTTTCTTTAGTGCCCAAGCAGGCGAAGGCATCATCTATGACCTGCGCCAGCAAATGTATGCCCATCTGCAACAGATGTCCCTGCGCTTCTTTACCCACACCAAATCAGGCGAAATCATTTCACGCTTTAACTCTGATGTTGTGGGCGCGCAAAATGCCATCACCGGCACAATTCCCACCGTCATCACCAATGTCATAACACTCGGCTCCACGCTCATTGTCATGGCAACCATTGAATGGCGGCTTGCCATACTAGCAGTTGCCGTTCTCCCCCTCTTCTTGCTGCCAGCCCGTCGCATCGGCCGCGTCCTGCGCGACATTAGGCGCATAGGGATGGAACACAACGCGGATATGAGCAACGTAGTCAGCCAAACCCTCAACATCAACGGTGCGCTGCTGGTTAAAACATTTGGTAGCCAGGCTCGTGAATTGATGAATTTCGGCACATCCAATGCCAATGTACGCGACAACGGCATCCGCCGCGCTCGTGTCGGTCAAATGTTTTTTCTCGGACTTTCAATTGCGGGCACCATCGGCACCGGCTTAATCTATTGGGCTGGCGGCTATATGGTCTTGAACGGCACAATTACGGCGGGAACCATTGTGGCTTTTGCCGCCTACCTAGCGCGTCTTTATGGGCCATTGACCTCGTTAACAACCGTACACTCAGACTTCATCCAATCGCTCGTCAGCTTTGAGCGCGTCTTCGAATACCTAGACAAGCCTGTCGAGATCCAGGATTCTCCCAACGCATTTGTTTTTGAGAATGTCCAGGGGCAGATTCGCTTTGACCACGTTTGGTTTCAATATCAATCAAGCGCAAACAATGAGGGTATAGAAAACGAGCGCATTGAAGAGGAAGAACAGCCAGATCTAGAAGGTGCCGCGTTTGGTGATGACGATAAGAGTGAAATCACGACCCCCGTACCAACTCGTCTCTGGGCGCTGGAAGATGTCTCATTCACCGTTGAGCCAGGCCAGTTGGTCGCATTAGTAGGCCCCAGCGGTTCGGGCAAAACAACCACGACCTATTTGCTTCCTCGTCTCTATGAGCCAACCAAGGGAGCCATCTATCTCGATAATGTAGACCTGCGCGATGCGAGCCAGGTATCGGTAGCCCAGCAGATTGGCATGGTAACGCAGGAGAGTTATCTCTTCCATGACACCATCCGCACCAACCTTGTCTATGCGAAACCCGACGCTACCCAAGAACAGATTGAGGCGGCGACGCGTGCAGCCAACATCCACGAGATGATTATGCAGCTACCCAATGGCTATGATACGTTGGTAGGTGAAAGAGGCTATCGTCTCAGTGGTGGCGAAAAACAACGGCTTGCCATTGCCCGTGTCATCCTCAAAGACCCGCGCATCCTGGTCTTGGATGAAGCGACTTCGCATTTAGATTCGCAGAATGAGGCATTGATCCAAGCTGCACTGGAACCCCTCTTTGCCGGACGCACCAGTATCGTCATCGCCCACCGTCTTTCCACCGTCTTGGCGGCGGATAAAATTCTAGTCATGGCACAGGGGCGTATTGTAGAGCAAGGAACCCATGCTGAATTGTTGGCGTTGGGTGGTCTCTATACCGAACTCTACAAAACTCAATTCACCAGTGGCACACTCAACACCCCAACTACAGAGTTAATAAGCAACGATGGCGCGACAGAAAAATTGACGCCAGTACCGGCTAGCATGTAGGCTTTCAAGAAGTATGCTTTAAGAAGTACGCTTTCAAGTAGTGGAGGTACAAGAGTGATTCAACTCATAGAAGTAGAAAATACGACAATTATGGAACGTCCTATCTATATCCCACCGGGCGGCCCACCGCGTGTTGCCCCACCCAATCCAGCCATCTACGCGGCAATGGGCGAAGAGAATATCTTTGCCATGATCCGCGATTTCTATCAAGAGCTAGCCAAATCTTGGCTAGGCCCCGTCATGTTTCCCGAAGACATGGTTGCCGCGGCAGACAAATCAGCCGCCTTTTTTGTAGGTCTTTTGGGGGGTCCGCCACTCTATCAGCAACGCTATGGCAACCCGATGATGCGTGCGCGCCACATGCCTTTTGCCATTGATGAGGCCGCACGCCAAGAATGGCTGCGCTGCTTTTCCCTAGTCCTGGAAGATGCCCCCGCCCGTTATAACTTCCCAGCGCAACATCTGCTTGGTTTCTGGGCCTTCCTCGAAGGCTTTTCAAGCTGGATGGTTAACACAGCCCCACCAGCAACCGACTCAGAATAGAGTAACCGCAATAAAGTAACGGGGTTGGCAGCGCACTGACGCTTTGCCAACCCCGTTTTCTTTCACAAAATTATTGACAGGTTGATCACACGATTAACCTGTGTGATCAACCTGATTATTCCTTTGTCACCCAAACTGGCTCAGGATGAATATCTGATTCAGGCTTCGACCCTGCATCAGCGCGACCACTGCCTTCAAGGCGGCTAATAGCACGCACGACCATATCTTGTGTCATCAAAATTTGGCAAGAAAGGCGCACGCCGCTCAATTCCCTTTCGGCTAGTTTCTCCTTTTCTGCCATTGTCATCTGTGTCGGCTCACCCGACACAAACTCCACGCGACAGGTGGTACAGCGACAA
>JBBQIG010000588.1:0-3717 GCA_038324715.1 Anaerolineae bacterium
GGCGAAGCGAATAGCTTCAGGTTGGCTCATTGTGCATCTCCTTGTCCAAGAATTTGCCCGCGATTGAATTCGCGTAGCCATCGCTCAGTGTCTTGTAGACCGACTTCAAACTTTTCGAAAGAATCAGTTGTCGGCTGGTAATTTACCTGGGCGCGCGTGCTGGTGAGATCCATGCGCTTGAAGCGGTTATCCGACACGCCGTGGACAATTGCGAACTGGAGATTTTCGACTTCAATGCACTGTGTGAAGAGGTGGCTTAAATCGCGCTTTGAAACAAAGGCACTCAAATTGCGGGCATTGGGTCTGTTGGGGGAGCTGTTGCCGGGGTTGCCCTCATAGGCTCCGACGCGTACGGCTATGCTTGATAGCCCTTCGGCATGGGCAAAACAATGGGCAGTTGCTTCGCCAAAGGCTTTGCCTACTGCATACATATTCATGGGCTTGACGGGCGACTCTGGGTGAGCCTGTACATCCAAAGGATAGCCTTCGATAACCTGGACGCTGCTGGCATAGACAACGCGCTGGCAGCCCTGATCTTTGGCGGCGCGAAAAATATTGTAGACCGCCTTGATGTTGTTATCTAACAGCGAGCCATAGAAGTCAGCGTTTGATCCCGCATCCGCCGCCAAATGAAGCACTGTATCCATGCCCGCGCAGACTTGTTGACAGATTTCTAGGTCGGAAAGATCTGCTTCGATCACCTCGTAGTTACCTGCATCCTGAATCTTACTTGCATCGCGATCTACCAAGCGTAGCTCGTAGCGATCTCCCACAAAAGCGCGAAATGCCGTTCCAATGCGTCCACCTGCGCCGGTTAGCAATACTTTCCGTGCCATCTTGTCTCAGTTCGAGGTTTAATTTTACTTGAACTGTTTGTGTGCTACTTGTGTACTGTGTACTTCGTTAACTGGCTTTGGGAGCAAACGCCGATAAAGGCGCAATGACTTCATTATCAATCTGCTGTCCTGCCACCACCTCTGCGCCATGCAGGAGCAGAGCATTGGCAAGGTGTGCGCCTGCACCGATGCGCACACCTCGTTCGATGTAAACATGGGGTCCAATTGTGCAACCTGCGCCAATCTCAACGCCTTGCTCAATGACAACGGGTGCAATTACCTGCACGTCATGCGGCAGGGATGATGCACAGCGGATACGCGCCGGCGTCTCCTGTAGAGCTTGTACATTGAGTTCTAGGAGATCGGCGGCAGTGGTCACTTGCTGTCGAGAGGGTGTGATAACCCCGTTGACGCGTCCAGTCTGCTCGATTAAACATTGAATTGCATCCTGCAACTCATATTCGCCACGTGCCGAATGCTTCACAAAAGGGAGTAATTCTAAAATCGCTGGCGAAAAGATATATAGAGGTAAGCTTGAAATGTTAGAAGGCGCATCTATGGGTTTGGGTTTTTCAACAATGCGGCGCACCCTGGGCGCTTCCCAGACCACCACGCCAGTTTTGCTTGCTTGCTCCATTGCAATTGGCATCAGGCTTAAGGTCGCTTCAGCCCCATGTTGGTGATGGGTCGCTACAAGTTCGGTGACATGCTCTACGGGTACTAGGTTATCACAGGCGGAGAGGATGAACTCTCCATGTAAGAAAGGGACGACCAAACTCAAGGCATGTGCCATGCCGAGCCGTTCTTCTTGAAGCACAAAGCGCAGCGGTATCTGCATGTGCTCTCTGAAATAGGGCTGTATTTCCTCATCACTTGGGCTAACCACCACGATTAACTCGTCAATCCCCTGTGCCACCAGCAGATCCGCCACGCGCGCGCCCAATGCTCTTCCTGCCACTGGAGCCATTGCTTTGGTGCGTGTCAAGGTGAGTGGTTGCAGCCGCGTGCCTTTGCCCGCCGCCAGAAGAACGCCTTGCATCCTCAACGCACCGTTAGCGGGGATGAGGTGGGTGCGACGACGCCAGCACTGCCATCCGGGTAGCAAAAATGGATGTTGTAGCGCTCTGCAACCTCTGGGTGTGCCCCAGGATAGTTGCGGTGAACTGCCTCGGCAATGGAATCACCATAGGCTGGATCGATTAAGGCGATACAGTTGCCGCGGAATCCTGCGCCGCTAAACCGTGTGCCATAGACACCGGGCGTTTGGCGCAAAATTTCATAGAGGGTGATCAACTGTGGGCTGCCACACTCATACCACTTGATCGAACTTTCGCCCGATTCGTTGACCAAATTGCCCAGCCTCTGCATGTCGCCCTGTTGCCATTCCGTTAGCCCCTCTTGCACGCGGCTCATCTCGCCAAAGTAGTGGCGCGCTCGTCGCATTAGGACTGGCTCTAACTGGCTGGCATATTGAGCATACAATTCGTGTGGGACATGACGTAGGCGCACATCTGCGGGCACTGCCAAGCCTGCATGTTCGAGAAGTGCGGTTGCCGCGGCTCGACATTCCGCAACGCGGTTGTTGTAGTCTGTGCCGACTAGGGCATGGGTGACGCCAGAATAGACGACAAGAATGCCAAAGCGCGCTCGTAGTTCTTCTTCCGGTAGTTGCGTGGGAATGCAGTCAACAGTTACAGATTCACAGTCGATGCGCGTGAGGTGACGATGGGCAGAGTGTAAGATGACCGATTGATCGAGGATGCCATTGTTGAGACCGATATAGCGATTCTCGGTAAAGCGGCAATGCTCCATATTCTCATAAGCATCAACCTCTAACTCGTTGATTGCTTCTAGTGCCAACAAGTAGGCAATTGTCACTGCGGCTGAAGAACTAAGCCCGCCAATCGGCATAGCCCCACCGACGACGCCAATCATGCCGCGCTTTAAGGGATGGTGGGCTTGCAGCGCTAAGACTGCGCCGCGTAGATAGTTCGACCAATCCCCCTTGAGATAGGCAGGTACATTCTCTAGACCGAAGCGCGCGGACGTGGGGAAGTTCAAGCTTTCGATGTGCACGGAGCCGTCATCTGTGGGCACAAAGGCCAACTGGATTGAACGGTCAATGGTCATGCCTGTGACAATGCCCAACTGATGGTCAATGTGTGCACCTAGCGGGCAAATGCGTAGCGGCGCGCGCACAACCTGGATGGCTGCGCTTTCTACATTGGCAATCTTGGCAATCTGGCGCAAGCGAGCTACTAATTGCTCACTCTGCTCGGCTTCACGAAGGTGCTGAACAATCGGCGGCTCACCCATCGAAGGAGTGGGCAAAATAGGGACAGGCATGGGCGATGGATTCCTGGATCAATGTCGTCGAGACTGTCACCGGAGTGTCACTAGGCTTTGGCTAGGGACGCCGCAATGGACAAAGTCATATCAAGGGCAGGAGTTCATGGTACAATGATTCTATACTGCTATTCTACTCGAAGCGTGGGCGACACGGAAAATACTGGCGGGAATCGGGTTCATAGCGCGCCAGTATTTGCGGTTGGTTTTCTCTTTTTCGTTCCCAATTTTATTTTTTGCGCTTACACCATCATTATTTTGATATTGCATTTGATGGAGATGATCTCTTGCGTGGATAGCCAAAAACTAATCAGAGGAAGAAGGAACTCAATGCCTGCAACTTTATTTGCGAGAGTATGCAATCGGAACTGTCGCCGCAGACAGGTATTAGATGTGGTCAAATCGGAGTGCTCTAATCACGATATGCCAGGAATAAGGGGGATGAACTACGAGAACTCAGGGATACTTGGGATAAGTTGGGTATGCTTGGGTATTGAAGTGGTAGAACAAAAGAGCTACAATGCGCGTGCGGAAC
>JBBQIG010000589.1:0-3711 GCA_038324715.1 Anaerolineae bacterium
ATAATAGTTGGGACAGGGCATCAGTTTTTATCGCTGTCTCACGATTAAGCCAAAGACGTGTCTTTGCAGTTTGGGAACAACCACGCGAAAAAAGTCCGAAGTAGCTCCTCATTTTTACTTATGAGAATGACACCAAAAGGTATGAGCTATAGTAGAAGCATGGAAATCATTACCCAACTCACACACGCGCCCACGACGGATTTGCTCGCTGTCACCACAGTGCCTGCCGACCAACATCCCGCATTGGTCTATTTAGCAAGTTTAGCACCCGGCAGTCGCCGCACCATGCGCCAAGCCTTGGATGTGATGGCGGCCATGCTGACCGCGGGTCAATGTGATCATCGCACGCTGCCTTGGGGCGCATTGCGCTTTCAGCATACGCAAGCGGTGCGGTCGGCGCTCATGCAACGCTACAGCGCAGCCACCGCCAATAAGATGTTGTCCGCACTGCGGCAGGTGCTGCGTACCGCTTGGCGACTCAATTACATGGCAGCGGATGAATATCAGCGCGCGACTGACCTCAAGCCAGTTACGGGCGAAACCCCTGACGCCGCGGCTGGACGTGCGCTCTCGTTTGGAGAATGGGCCGCCCTTTTCGCGGTTTGTTTGGTCGATCCATCCCCCGCTGGGGTACGCGATGCCGCCATGATTGCCCTGCTCAAGGTGGCAGGACTGCGACGAGCTGAAGTCGCAACGCTCCAGGTAGAAGATTATGATGGTGTGACGGGAACGCTTCGGGTGCGCGGCAAGCGCAACAAAACCCGAAGTGTGCCAATTGAGGATACGGGTGCCAAAGACGCCTTTGCCGATTGGATGCACCTGCGTGGGTCTGCACCGGGTACATTATTTACTCGCATCCGCAAGGGTGGCGCGATCACGCAGGCAGGGCTGACCGACCAGGCCATTTACTACATATTGAACAAGCGTCGTGCCCAGGCGAGCGCAGCCAAGTTTACCCCCCACGACTTGCGGCGTACCTTTGCGGGAGATCTCTTGGATGCTGGGGCTGACCTGGCGACGGTGCAGAAGTTGATGGGTCACGCCAATGCCAATACAACTGCTGGCTATGACCGGCGCGGAGAACAGGCCAAGCGTAGTGCGGTCAAGAAGCTGCACGTGCCCTATCAGCGTCGGTACAATTCATCAACCTAAGTTTCCGTGGTTGCTAAAATCTGCGGTAGTTCTCGCTGCTGGAAAGTGAAAATGAAGGGTGCAACGTTGTGTGATTCTATGATCTTATGCTTTTGTGATATTACGCTTTTATGATATTACGCTTTGTGTTACAATTTGCTATTGGTCTGAATTGATGTTATGCGTCGCCAAAAAAGGTAGTTTGTTCTTCCTGACGCAACATGTCATTGGCGTCAACTGTATGGATTGCAAGTAACTGCATTTTTTCTTTTCTGAAAGGCCGGCTTGGTTGATCATGGCAATTCTTGAGATAACGTTCCTTATCTTGCTAGTTCGCGGTAAGCACCTAATTTCTCCTAAAAACGCGGTCATCCCTGCCAGAAATGAAAATGCAATGGAATTCTCTGAATAATCTGGTATACTTTAGGCAACAAGTTGGCTAACAATATAGACAACTTGCCAGTTACTGTTATTAGTTCCAATTCCAGATATGCAAGGTAGAAATCCCATGCCCAAAACAGTCTCTTCCAGCGAAGCAAAAGCGCGCTTTGGCGAACTTGTAAAGTGGAGCACGGAACACAAGGACAATGTGATTGTGAAGCTCTACGGTGAACCTGCTGTAGTGATTATGCCGTATGGGGAATATACAGAGGTGGAGAAGATTCGCAAGCGTGAGCAGAAACGTAAAACGCTCGAAGCGCTTAACCAATTACGCCAAGAAGCTCGTCGGCAAAATCCAGAGGTGACGGACGAAGAAGCCTACCGCTTGGCTGGCTTCTCTGAAGAGGTCATCCAGGAAACGCTGAAGGCAGATCAGGAATTGGCTGCGCCAAAGCCGTGAAGGTACTCATTGATACGAATATCTGGCTCAGCTACCGGATCGCTCCTTCCCTGCCGCGCGCCATTACTATGGTAGTTGATGCCTGTCTCACTCAGGATGAGATCGACGTACTCGTGCCCCGAGAGTTAATTGCAGAACTTGCCGCCAAAGTAGCCACCAAGCACTACTTTCGCACTCGCATTCCCTACGCAACGATCAACGCCTTTATTGAACAACTGACAGCGCTCGCCGAATTGCCAACGCCCCTCGAGGAAATTGCCGCCTACAGCCGTGATCCGAAGGACGACTATTTAGTGGCATATGGGATCATCAATGAGGCGGACTATGTGATTACCGGAGACGCAGATTTACTCGTGTTGGGCCACGTTGAGGCTTTACAGATCTTGAATCCCTCCAATTTTAATTCTGTTCTTAGAGAACGTGGGCTGATAGCATAGTAGTATGGTATGCAGGCTGTCTATGCAGCGTTGGTCTCACCTTGTCATTGACTTGGTGTAATTGATTTACGTGTACCTCATCCGAGTATTCCGCTTGATGAGGCTTTTTTGTGGTTCGACACAATATAATATGGTATGAGGTGATACATGATTATTGTTATCGGCGGAACTAAGGGTGGAACTGGGAAAAGCACCATTGTTACGAACCTGGCCGCGATTGACGTAGGTAAGGGAAACGATGTGCTGTTAGTGGACGCTGACCGGCAAGGCTCAGCGAGCGCCTGGGCAGCAGTACGGGAAGAAAGTGACGTGCAGCGGGTACCAAGCATCCAGAAGTACGGCGGCATTGCTCTCACTAACGAACTCAGGAGCCTGACAAAGAAGTATGAGCGCATCTATGTGGATGCTGGTGGTTATGATTCCGAGGAGCTGCGAGCTGCTATCCTAGCTGCCCACACCCTACTCATCCCGGTCAGGCCTGCTCAATTTGATGTATGGACACTACCTCGCATCAGCAAGATCGTCAACGAATCCAAACTGTATAACGAAACCCTCAGAGCCTTATTTGTGGTAAATGGCGCCCACACGCATCCAAACATTCATGAAGCTGAGGAATTGAAAGAGTTGGCGCAGGACGTAGAGGGTATGCAGTTCTGTGCTAGCGTGATTCGTAGTCGTCGTGCCTTTTCTAAGGCGGCAGCCAACGGCCTAGCGGTGACAGAGGTGCAGGGTAAAGATAGGGATCCAAAAGCCGTGGAAGAGATGCTTGGTTTATATGAGGAGGTCATCAATGGCTAAGAAGATGTCTTTGCAGCCGCCAACGCGTACTCCTGAAGATTTCATTAGAGATGCGAATCGGCATGATGAACCAGTGCCACAGGCCGAGGTTCGCGATACGAGTGCCCACTCGTTACCCTGGAATGAACCAGGGGTTCGGCAAGATGTCATCAAATCAGTAAATTTACGTCTGGATGAGCCAACGTTATTAAAACTAAAATGGGTCAGTGAAAAGACCCGCATTAGTCAGCAGGAGTTGATTCGATTGGCGTTACTACCATACCTAGATGGAGAAATCGCTAAGTTGGAGTGAGAAGTTGCTTTAGGAGACAAAAGCATGAATTCAAAGACTTTTCCGAAATTTCTGGGTCGATGTATTGTCCGACACGCTTCAAGAGACTTCGATTGTCCAATCTATTCAGTAGTCACCTAACTATTGGTTATGTATTATATGGTATGGTACCATACCATATAATACAATACAACGGCACATCAAACCATACCGTTACAGATCTGAGAACCCAC
>JBBQIG010000590.1:0-3706 GCA_038324715.1 Anaerolineae bacterium
ACTGCCCAACAACGGGGTAATTGGTGCCTGGGCCTTCGCGCAGATTCACCACTTGCCCACTTGCCAACGTAACACGGTCGGTGGGCACATCATCGACTACAGGAGCTGCTGCCGCAGCAGGGGGTGCCGCCGCAGCAGGAGATTGATCACTCTCTACCGTTCGGGCTGCTTCTTCGCCACCACTTTGATCTTCAGGATCAGTGGGTGCAGCCGCCACAGCCGCATCATCAGCCGGGGCTTTCACACCCGTCAGTGCAATCTTCGTCGTCTGCGCGCCACCCAAGGCTTGACCAGCGCTGTTGACAATCGCCGTATCCACGCGCACTTCATTGCTACCCGCAGGGGCACTAATCACCACCTGTGAATCATCAACAGGGCGTACCTGCTGGTCAACCATGCCGCCATCTGCCCCATAGAGGCTATAGACAACCGACAACTGGGTTGGCACACCATCCAGTTCTTGTCCTTGTTGGAATTGCAACACAACATTCCATAAGGCCGGGTCGAGATCACCACTTGCCTCTGCGCCCAGGCTAACATTGCGAACATTGTAGCGTTGCAGCATCTTGAGCTTGTGGGCGACGCTACCTGCTGTCTCCACATAGACAGTGCGCTCAAGGCCCTGGTCATCTTGATAGTTATAGTTGTAGGTGCCGATGTTCTCATCCCACGTAACAGCGCTCAAAACACGGGGATTTTGCAACGACAAAGCAATCTGCTGATTGTCAACGCTTTGGGCGTTGATTTGACCCACCAGCGGGTGCAGGGCATCCTGATAACCCTTCAGCAACAGATAATTGCCACTGCGCTCGACCGAACGGCCCAAGAATTCAACCTGAATTTTGCGGCGTTCCACTTGGTTGGTTGCCCATCGCAGCAACGCATCCATCTCGCCATTGGCGGCATAGGCACGTGGATCGACAGGAGCAGGGATAATCAGCTTATCTACAATGGCACCCAACCCTGCCCAATCATAGCCCAGGGTATCCCAATCATCCGCCGAAATTTGGCGTGGCATCTCAACCCGCACAGCCAACGTCTTGTTGTTGGCATGAAGTCGTTCTGCCAGCTTAGAGATCATAAAAACAAAATCTGCGCGTGCGCTAGGTACGGCATCTACCCCACGATAGTCAATCACTACACCAGGATAGCCGTTTTGCACAATCGTCTGTTCGACCGCGGAGATTTGATTTTCCTGCAAACCAGGATCAAGCAACAAGTTGTTGATCAGGTCGGTGCGAATAACATCCCCGCTCCAGTTGCGAATGGCAGCAAGCGTGTTGCCGCTGTTGACGGGTGCGGAACCTTCAAGTGCACCATCGCCACGCAAATAAAGACCCGCCCGTGCTTCGTTGGTCACAACCGCGTTAGAAGGCAATTGCCCTTGCAACCCCAAATCTGCCGTAACTGCAGGCACAGCCGGGGTGGTCTGCATGACCATAAAGCTCTGGGGCACAAACTCTAAACGGGACTCAACAATGTCTTCCGAGCCTAACACAGTGGAGGGAATATGCATCCAGGAGGCCCCATCCCACGCATAAACGCCCAATGTTTCATAGGGCAGACTGTCGTTGGGGATAGGAATCGACAGAATCGCCTGTCCAGGCGCGTCGCCAACCAACTCCACGTCATAAAAAGGGCTCTTGGGAATCAAATGATCCGGCAACTGGCGGGCAGCATCATACAGATCCCGTCCAGCTTGGCCTTCAATAAATTCCGAACGGGGCGTGCTGCTAACAGCAGCCTGAAAAGTCGCCCGTATGCCCTCAGCGGGAAAATTGATGATTGTCCCATCAGGATCAGTAATGGCCCCACCTGCAGAACTTATCCGTGTATAGGTAAATGCCTGCAACCGATCCAAAAGATTGACCGGTGGCAAAAGTAGGGCAAGCACTAATAGGATGGGCAATACAACTAAGGTAATAATCCATCCGGCTGGCCCTTCCAGCATTTTTCCGACACCGGACCACGCAGAAGGACGCGTACCAAACCGAGAATTTTGCATTGGATCTTAGCTCCTTGGCAAGATATCCTTGACGCTACCTGATCTCAAAAAAAGCAGATCAATAGAACATCATTACAAACAAATTACTAACAGAATTACAAACAGGGTAGCGGCTAGACAACTAACAATCTTAGCATACTGCTGCCCAGCAACAAAAATCACTTTTTGTGCCTGTACTCCCCCGCAAAAGCAGGGGTGCGGAAATTGACTCTTAACACCAAACCTTAAAAGTCAGCTATTAAACAGTGTTTCCCTTGTGACGGTTGGGCTGCTATTTATTTCACATGCTATCATAGAGTCCTTATGGAGCTAGAATACGGAAACGCCAAACGAACATCACGCCGCCACCATCTATGGCTACAACTTAGCCTAGCCATTGGCTTTATCTTCTGCCTGATCTTGGGCGTGGGCGCGCTATCTGCGCTTTTCCTGCTCCAAACTGAGCCTGACAGCCCTGTGGGTGTCTCCTCAATTGCGACACTCCCCACCGCAGACATTACTCCCCAACATGCGCTTGCACAATTGGCAGGAGATCCACCCAAAGCCCTGGCGTTCCAGGCGCTGCAAGCAGGTGAGCTAGACCTAGCCTACACCGTCACATTCTTTGCACTTGATGTGAGCGATAATGACCGCTTGGCGCTTTGGCTGCAAGTGGGGCGGCGTTATCTTGCCACACAACGCATAGAGCAGGGAATCCAGGCCTATGCCAACGCACGCACACTTGTAGTGCTGGGCAACACGCTCAACTTTAACCAGCGCAGCCAAGCACTATTGCAAATCGCAGATGATCTTTTCAAAGTAGATGCCATGGCCGAGGCATTAGATGCCGCTGTCCAGCTTAAACGACTGGCAGAACAGTCACCTGACATTTTGCCAGCACAACGCAGCCAAATCTTTGAAAGTCTACGCCGCTTCAGCACGCAACTTAGTGATGCAACAAGCAGTACAACCAGTGACACCAATCGTGAAGCCAGAAACTTTGAATCTGAGATCGACGCATTGGCGCGCAACCCCTACTTAACACCCCCTGGCATTCTGCTTGTTCCGCAGTGGCCCACTTTTCCCGAAACGCTCTTGGCAAATCCCACAGTGCTAGAAGCGATGACGCTACGCAACCAGGCAGCCCGTGCCCTGGCAGAGCGTATTGCCTTCACTGGCGGCGTTGATGTAGACCCAGAACGCCAAACTTTGGCGAATGCGCTCCTGACCGAAGACCAAGCCCGCAATGCAGCCTTCCAGCGCACACTGGCGGCAGGTCTTACGCTTGGACAGCAATTTACGCTGTTGCAAGAGCGGCGGCTTTGGGCTGCACTAAAGCTGCAAGTCGCCACTGGAGCATTTGGCACACCAATTGTTCCTGAATGGGAAGCAAATGTAAATGCGCTGCAACAGGAGCTTTCTTCTGCCAACAACAATCTGCTCGTTGTGGTAGAAGCCCTCACCGTGGCAAAGGCAGACCCTGTGACACAAGCCATGCTGCGGGTTGAAACCCAACGTTGGATCGCCCAGCAGATGGAAATCGGGGTGGTAGCTGACCGTACTCTGGCAGACGTCAGCAACCAACTAAGTTTTCTGCAAAATGAATTGGCGCGGTTGGGTTCGCCACTTGCATTGCCAGTTGCCCATGATGCTGAAGCAAACCCACCAGGGTTCCGCATTCTCCCCTTCAGCGCCCCCTAATACCCGACGCCACACACTTCT
>JBBQIG010000591.1:0-3705 GCA_038324715.1 Anaerolineae bacterium
CCTTGCCTTCAAGGTCAGTTCCGGCAATTGCGTTGTTCAGATTGGTGGTATAGGCAGCGTGATGCTTGTCGTGGTGGATCTCCATGGTACGCGCATCAATGGTTGGTTCTAGAGCGTTGTTGGCGTAGGGTAGATCTGGCAGTGTAAAAGGCATCGGTTCCTCCTAATGCTTCTAGTAGTTTTATATTAGGTATATAAGAAAGAGCACGTGAGTTCGTGCGCCTTGGTACTCTAGCAGTCTACGAGATAGTTATCTATCTTACAGTACTCAAGTATACAAATTGGACAGGTGGCTCGTCAAAAGTTTTGGTCAGGAATCGAGTAATGAGCACAAAAATCCCTGTTCACATGCGGCCATATGGTCTTACCCAGGCAATATTGTGATCAGCGTGATTTGTGGCGCAGCGCCTAACCGAAATGGAATGCCCTCGCCAATGCCGCGCGTGATATAGACTTGGGTTTTGCCTCGACATAAGTAGCCGGAGACTTCTTTGCGATTTAAGTGATTCGTCTGCGTATGGGCTGCACCCAGCCACGGCAATACCACCTGTCCCCCATGTGTGTGTCCCGACAGCACGAGGTCTGCTTGTTCAATGCCTGGTTCAGTCAGAATGTCGGGGTTGTGACTGAGCAGGATGGTGGGCGCGTCATACGGAATCTCATCCAATGCATGGTGCAGTTCGGGCGTGCCTTCTACCACATCATCCACCCCAGCCAGATAGATATCTAGGCCGATGTCGGGGTTGACTAAATGCACATAGCGATTGTGCAATGTTTGAATCTGGCGTCCAGCTAAGGTGGCTTCCAGAGCGGTAATGTTATTACGCCCTGTGCGCTTTAGATCCAGGGGCGCATTGGCGACATATTGGCCAAATTGATAAAGCATGCGCGCGTGGGTGAAGGGCGTGGGTCGCACATCGGCATATTGAGCATATGTGAAGTTATAGCTTTCAGTTGTGACAACACTGCTGCCACTTTCGAGCGCGGCACTGTTTTCATGCGCGTCGGTGTGGATTTCGGCATTGCGATTGTGAATAGCGGCTTTGATGCTGCCATTTGCACTGTTGCGACTTAGATCTTTGCCATTGCCATTCAGTCCGTTGCCATTTAGACCGTTCGCCTGACCTGTTTTCTGTAGCTCTTGAAACCTTGCCCAAGCACGCGGCAACATTTCGTTGTGGCTGTAGACGCTATAATCGTGGTTGCCAAAGACAGCATAAGCTCCCAGACGGGGCGCAGGGATTGCATCCAATAGAGTTAACACATTGGGCAATCCTCTGTCTTCATGCAGGAAGTCACCCGTGTGGATCAGCAAATCGTACTCTAGTCCAGCGCAAGCTCGCCGCACACAATCAATTTTGCGATGTTCGCGCCAGTTCGCACCGCGGAAGTGGGTGTCGGAAAGGTGCAGCAAGCGCAGGCCCTCGGCAGGTAAATTTCCCGTGGTGTTGGGAAGATAGACGGTCAACTTATCCATCCGCACATGCAGCGGCTCACGCCAAAATGCGTAACCTGCAACACCTGCGCCAAGACCTGCCACCATACCAATGCCGCCCAACACTTTTGTCCGCACTTCTTCGTTCTGCCAGAGGGCAGAGAGACGCTTTCCAAGGTCTAACCAAGTCATAATGAATCCAACTTTCACTTCAAGTCTATCGGTGCGCTCGGCATACGCCCGTTTGCACCTCTGACGAATCATCGTACATCTATTCTCGTTCATTCCCAAATTGAATGGTCGGAGGGAAGGATGGAGTATAAACGAGAAGGCCGGATTTTTTTGTGATAATTCACATATTCCATCATGTGAAATTGCAGTAGTGCCGGAATGATGCCCTCTCGAGTTGACAAGGCTAGGGCATCAGATGACAATGTACAAAGCTTGACTTACACAGATAAGACGCTAATGAACCAGATAGCGGAGCCTTATGTGTCTGCTTACTATATATACTCTGCACTTATTCTTTTAGGTGCGCCCTTTGATGAGCGCACGACCAAGGGAACACGACCAAGGGAAAGAGGATTACCATGAACAGTACCATTCCAGCGCTAGATGATCCCAAGCTTGCACCAGATTTCCGAAACCAAGCGATCAATGCCATTCGCATGTTGTCTGCCGATGCTGTACAGGAGGCAAAGTCGGGGCATCCAGGGCTGCCGATGGGTATGGCTGCTGCTGCGTTCACCCTATGGACGCGTACCATGCATTACAGCCCCACCAATCCTCAATGGCTCAACCGTGATCGCTTTGTGTTGAGCGCGGGACATGGCTCCATGTTGCTCTATTCATTGTTGCATCTGACTGGCTATGATTTGCCACTGGAGGAAATACGCAACTTCCGCCAGTTTGAGAGCAAAACACCAGGTCATCCTGAAGTCAATCATACCCCTGGAGTGGAAACGACCACGGGGCCATTGGGACAAGGGTTTGCCAATGGTGTGGGCATGGCACTAGCGGCGATGTGGTTGGCTGCGCGCTACAATCGCCCTAACTTCTCTATGATTGACCACTACATCTATGCCATTGTCAGCGATGGCGACTTGATGGAGGGCATCAGCTCGGAAGCCGCCAGCTTGGCAGGACATTTGAAATTGAGCCGGCTGGTCTATTTGTATGACGACAACAACATTACCATTGATGGCAAGACCGAAGTTGCCTATACCGAAGATTGGGCCAAACGCTTTGAGGCGTATGGGTGGCATGTGCAGAAGATCGACGGCATGGACCCAGATGCAGTTGCTGCGGCAATTGAGGCGGCACACGCTGATTCTCGGCCCAGTATCATTGGCTGCCGCACGATCATCGGCTATGGTAGCCCGAAGAAGGCAGGAACTTCAGGCGCACATGGCGAGGCGTTGGGTGATGAGGAATTGGACGCAACCAAGGAGGCGTTGGGCTGGCCGAAAGAGCCACGTTTCTTTGTTCCCGAGAATGTAAGGCAGTTCTATGGTCAAGCTGTGGCGCGGGGCAAGAGTTTGGAAGCTGAATACAGCGACTTGCTGGAAGGCTATAGCCAGGAATATCCTGAAGAAGCGGCTGAATTGCAACGGGTGATGGCGGGCGAGTTGCCTGAAGGCTGGCAAGATGCGCTGCCGACATTCCCGGCGGGTAAGCCTGTGGCAACGCGCAACGCGGGTGGCAAGGTAATCAATGAATTGGCAAAGATCATCACCAACTTGGTGGGTGGCAGTGCAGATTTAGCGGGTTCCAACAAGACTACCATTGAGAGTTCGTCTTTCATTCAGGCTGGCGATTATCGGGGCAACAACATACACTTTGGTGTGCGTGAGCATGCCATGGGTGGGATGCTCAACGGCATGGCCCTGCATGGGGGGGTGATTCCACATGGGGCAACCTTCTTGACCTTTACCGATTACATGCGCCCTAGCATGCGTTTAGCGGCTTTGATGGCGGTTCGCGTCATCTATGTGATGACCCATGATTCAATTGGGTTGGGTGAGGATGGGCCTACGCATCAGCCAATCGAGCATTTGGCCGCGTTGCGTGCAATCCCCAACATGACGGTGTTGCGCCCAGCCGATGCCAACGAAACCAGTATGGCATGGCGCTCCGCATTGGAGAATACTAATGGGCCATCCGTCTTGGCGCTGACACGGCAGAATCTGCCTGTTTTTGACCGCACAGAGGCAGGGATGGGTGCGGTGGAAGGTGTGCTTCGGGGGGCTTATGTGCTCTTTGAGGACGCG
>JBBQIG010000592.1:0-3684 GCA_038324715.1 Anaerolineae bacterium
AACGTACCTGCCTCCGTAGTCACCTGCTCTCTGCCTTCCACGGACAGAGTAACACGCTCAAAAGTCCCCAAAATCGGCTGAAAAACATTCAGACGAACAGCGTATCCCTCCGTCAGCGGCAGCGCACGCAGCAGCATGACCAGCGCAGCCTGTTCACGCGCATCGCTGGGAATATTCACTCGCTCATAGGTTGTGATGTTTAGCCGAGTGGTAAGTTCTAAATTGACTTCGCCACCATCATAGGTAGCACTTACCGCCTCGGTGCCATTATTAGCAATGCGTACAAGCGACGACTGGGTGGAACGGAAACCTGCTTGGGTTAACTCCACTGTCACAATCTCTTGAGTTCCTTGCGTATTCGTTTCTCGGCGCAAGTTCCACAGATCGCCATCCACCTGCATCAGATCATAGCGTGCTGTGCCAGCATAGTTGCCGTTGATGTCAGTCACGCGATAGGTACTGACCTCATTCGGCTGCCACGGTGCAGCATTAAAGACCAATGGCTGGATTTCAGGCTGTCCACAACCAGCCAGCAACAAAACCAGCAGCGCCAGCATTGCGCCATAGCGCCCTAACTGCCCCAAACGTCCCAAGTGTAAAGTAACCATGTGCAACAAAAATCGATTCATTTCCTAATAAATTGCCTCGACTCGCGCCCATGCTGCGAGTCCCATAGAGTTCATCAGAGCTTGCAGGAAGCGCAGGACTTTCTGCAAACGCTTCCTGCAGGCTCCTATTCATTACCGCTTCTGGTTCATCCAATTCAACGCAGCCGCGGCCAAAGAGGCCGCGCCGACAGGCAAAGCGTCCTCGTCCATGCGGAAATCGGCGCGATGCACATTATAGACCTGATCGCCCCAGGCAGGATCATGCACACCCAAACGGATAAAACAGCCAGGAGCCGACTGTGCCATAAAGCTAAAGTCCTCTGCACCCATCCCCTGATCAGCCAACTTCACATTCTCCGCCCCCAGCAATTCAGATAACGCAGCCACCGCCACCGTTGTCGCTTCGGGCGAGTTGAGCGTGGGCGGATAGCCCCAGTGCACCTCAAACTCAATCGTACCACCTAACGGTTCAACAATCCGGCAGGCTTTTTCCAATTCGCGGTGCAATGTCTCGCGTGCCTCGGGGCTAAAGGAGCGAATAGTTCCCGTTAAGGTCACTGTGTCAGGAATCACATTCTCCACTGTACCGCCGTTAATGGTGCCGATTGTGATCACCCCTGGCTCCAGTGGATTCAGGCGACGACTTACAACCTGCTGAATGGCGTTGATCACATGTGCCGAGAGCACAATCGGATCAACGGTGGCTTGTGGTCGCGCGGCATGACCGCCAGAGCCACGGATCACTAAGTGAAAGCGATCCGCCGCCGCCATCATTGCGCCTTCACGCGTGGCAACAACACCCACATCGTGCGATGGGTCAACATGCAAGCCAAAGACCGCGTCAAGTCCCTCTAGCGCGCCTTCCTCCACCATACGCATACCACCCGATTTGCCTTCATCATCCTGCGCTTCTTCACTGGGCTGAAAGAGCAAGCGAATCGAACCGGGAAGGCGCTGCTCATCCGCCAGCCCCTTGAGGATCGTTGCTGCGCCCAATAACATAGCAGTGTGTGCATCGTGACCACAGGCATGCATAATGCCAGAGCGAGTGCTATTAAAGTCACTCTCGTTGACTTCTGTGATCGGCAGCGCATCCATATCTGCACGCAGTCCCACCGTTGGCCCTTGCCCGCCTGCAATATGCCCCACCACGCCCGTCTTGGCGACTTCGGTCTCGGTAGGAATGCCCAAGCTGACCAGCGTGGCATTCACCAGACCGGCGGTACGTTGTTCGGTAAAGGTCAGTTCTGGATAACGATGGATCTCACGTCGCCACGAACGGATTTGTTCATGCAACGACTTAGCGCGTTCGAGGAGTTCAGCATAGGAGACGGATTGAGTGGTAGTCATAGCGAGTGATTTTACCTTGTAGAATGTGAGTAGTAGAGAGTAAATGGTAACGATGAGCGAGATAGACAAGACTCTGCATCCTGTGTGGATTGCGTATGTCCTTCACCATTATACCGGAACGTGTAAAGCCATCCAAGGGGATCGGCGAAGTTACATCGCAGAAGGACACAAAAGACGCCCCAAAGCCAGCAAAGAGGAGCAGGCGACAAGCGATCAGCCAAACCCACTCGTACCGCCAGCCCACAAGCTCGCCACTTGACTCACCGTCTGCACCAACATCGTCAGACCAAAATAGGCCAAGCAAAACGCCGCAAAGAGATTGAGCCAGCGCATGAACTGTGGACTCAACATCGATCTTCCAAGACCAACCAATGCAGCAAAGAAAAAGCACCACAACAGTTGGGCAAACATGAATCCAGAGAAGAAGAGTGTAATGTGTGCGGGTTGAGGGTTGAGAAAACCCATGCCAATAATAATGCCACTCACGCCCAGCCACGAGGTGAGATTTTGCGGGTTGGAGAGTGAGAGCATTGCCCCCGCAACCAAGTCACTGTGAGCACCCACATGACCACTCCCAAATCTAGACCCTTGCAGCGTCGCATCTGTGACAGAGGCCTCTGCCACAGATGCCTCGATTGGCTTTAGCCACAAAATCAATCCATCCCACGCAAGGTGTAGCAACAGGTAGGAGCCAAAGAGACCGAGCAACAACGCCAGCCATTGCGACTGAAAGAGCAGCGATGCACCCGTCAACGCAACCAGTGCCCAAGTGGCATCCCCCACCAGCGAGCCGATCTCCACGCGCAAGGCCGCGGGCCAACCACGCATGAAACCACGGCGCATTGCTTCAAAGCCAATAGGCCCGGGCTGAATCGCAAAGGCAATTGAGACACCAAAGGCAGTTAGAAACAACTCTTCCCTTGTGGAACAATCCTTCCCGCGCAAAATGATGGCGAATCTGTGGCGGATTTGTGGCTAAGCTATTCGGCTGACGTATGGGTAACAGGTTCAGCAAGCGCACCGCTGGCTTGAAATTCCTTATTGGTCAACATCACAATCGAGGTGATCACGCGACTACCCGGCAGATTGCGACGAATATCGGCGATGAGCTTTTGCAGCGACTCAGGGCCTGCCGTGCGTATCTTGAGCAGATAGCTGTCCTCACCCGTCATATCATGGCACTCCAAGATCTGTGGCTCGGTCAAGACATAGGCTTCAAACTTTGCAAATTCCTTCTCGTCCGCAATCGATTGAATCCGGCTAAAGGCAAGAAGACTTTGCTCAACAGCGACAGGATTCACCAGTGCCGTGTACCCTTGAAGCACACCCTGTTTTTCCAAGCGTTGCACGCGTGCATAAACCGATGAGGCAGTAAGATTGACCGCTGCCCCCAACTCAGCGTAAGAAGCACGTCCATCCTCTTGCAATAAGTACAGCAAATGGCGATCAATTTTATCAAGCTGGTTACTTGCCATTTATTCGTCCTTTTCCATAAATGGGCGACTAAACATTGGCACTATTAGAATTTCTCCTACGTTTAATTTCATTCTAAGAAAATATTTCAAATATTTTACTTCAGCAATCTAGCCTCTCACAAATGTCTAAAATCGAGCCCCATACCATATGGAGCGGTGTAGGGTATGAGAATAGTCCAGAAAAAGTCTGTGAGGGCCACTCTTGCACTCTCTAAAGATCGCATCGTGAATGGGGAAATTGAGTAGGTGAG
>JBBQIG010000593.1:0-3666 GCA_038324715.1 Anaerolineae bacterium
AGCGGCAAAGAAGAGCAGTTGGTAGACTTTGGCGAGTTGGCAGCGCAAGCCGAACTCGCCAGCCCCGGTGTCACCGTCGCCACGCAGGACGGTGGCGGACGCACGCCCAAGAGTGCTGTCGCCATGCGTGAACAGGGGATGGTGGGCGCAGCGATGGGAACGACTGCACTGAGCCATGACGACCGCTATTGGGCGGTGAAATTCAATGTCGGCAAAGCCGCCAACCTGGCGATTGTTGACACCAGCACCGGGCAAAGCAAGATCATCTTGCAACGTGACACAGTTGCCCATCTTCAGTTCTGTCCCGATGACAACAATCTGCTCTTTTACGCAGGACCCCTTACAGACCGTGTGTGGGTGATTCAGCGTGATGGCAGCGGCAACCGCCGCCTCTACCAGCGCGCGCCGGGTGAATGGATTACCCACGAAACGTGGATACCGGGCACGCGTGAATTGGCAATTGTCGATTGGCCCAACGGCGTGCGCGCTATTCATGTGGATAGCGGTGTCGAGCGACAAGTTTGCCGCTTTAACGCATGGCATCCCGTTTGTGATCCCTCCGGCAAGCGCATGGTGGCAGATACTAATTTCCCCGACAATGGTATTCAACTCTTTGATGCGCGCGCCACTGATGGTGACAACAGTGTGGGCGCACCCACCCCCATCGCCTATCCAGAGGCATCGAGCATGGGCGCGCATTGGGCAGGCCCATTTCCCTATGAAAATGGGCCGATTGAAGTCAATGCGCCGCAACACACGCACCCCCACCCCTCTTTCTCCGCCGATGGTCGCTATGTGCTTTACACGAGCGACCGCACGGGCTACGCTCAGTTGTATGAGTTGGATTTACAGAGCTTGGGGTTGGCGTAGGGTAACACTCAGTGGTTCTTTCGCTAAATCTACGAGTTAAGCTGTAGGGGCGGCACCCAAAGGGTTCCCGCCGTGCCCGCCCGCTTTTCAGGCGGTAGGCCACTGGGGGCCCTACCTTACCGTATAGCTTGCGAACTTGGCGAAAGAACCACTGAGATAGTCATAGAAGTAGTACAAGAAGTCAACTTGCCACATAGATCAAGGAAGATCCAATGTCCTTAAATCCACCTGTTGCCATCGCCCTCATCGGCGCGGGCAACCGTTCGCAAACGACCTATGCCCCACTCTTCGACTTTCTGCGTCCGTGGGCGCAGTTGGTTGCCGTCTGTGACCCTGTTAAAGAACATGCCGACGCCCTTTCTGATAGGCTGGACGTGCCCGCTTTTTACTCGCTGCAAGAGTTGGTGAAAGCGCGCCCCATGGAAGCCGCCTTGGTGGTTGCGCCCGTTGACCTTCACCACGGCATCTCCTGTTTTCTCATGCAACATGGCATCCACTGTCATGTGGAGACGACGATGAGCAGCCTGCTGGTGCAAGCCAAAGAGATGGTGGAGACCGCCAAGCAGAACAACGTAACCCTGCGCGTGGCAGAGAATTTTATCCGCTATCCCTTTGACCGCATTGCCAAAAAGATTGACGAGTCGGGCTTTTTAGGGCCAATCCATCGCCTGCTCAACATTCACGACCACACCGGGTATCATAATAACTCGCGCTGGGTTCACTTCATGGGAGCCTATCCCGAGACGGTGCAAGCGATCAAGCACACCATGCCCACTGTGCCCTACTATGAATCGTCGCATCGCTTTCACACCACCGAGAACTTCCGCGCCCACTTCTACACCTTTCCTGGTAACCGCCTGGTCGTCGATCTGGCGGGCAACATCAAGGGGCTGTTGGGACGTTACCCACGCCCAGGCTATACCGAGTATGATGGCGAGCGCGGCACGATTGTGCGCACCGCTTCGGATCAAAGCAATCCCAAGCGCGGCTGGACAAGCGATGCCGAAGTGCGCTATGTGTCGGATGAGGCGCTCAACAGCAAAGCCGTCGCTGACCAGATCTTCCCCATTGTGCATGAGGCGGAAAACGATGTCTGGTCGCGCACCTATGTCGATCTGCCGATTGGCCGCGTGGAGTATGTGAATCCCTATCGGATGACGCCCGACACCAATATCAACCATGCCCACCGCAACTATTATGCGGTTGCCATCGTGGATCATATTATCGACTTTGCCAAGGCTGTGCGCGGCGTGGCGAAATCGGAATATAGTGAGCACGATGCTTTGGCGGCAATGGAGATGGAAGTGGGGGTGCGCGAGTCGGCACTGCGTAACGGCGAGTTGATCCACTTGCCGCTGGCTGGCGACTTGGCAGCCGAAGAGAAGACCCGCGAAGAATTGCGCGCCAAGCATGGCGTTGACCCGCTGGATATTGAAGGCATGATCGGGGTGAAGGTGCCGCGTCCGTAGCGGTTTGCGCTTTTGCTTTGCCGCGCTAGGTTTAGGGGCTTCAACTGTTATACGTTTCAAGACAACGCCCATCGCGATTGCGATGGGCGTTGTCTGTGCATGGAGTGATGGAATTCGCTGCTCTGGAGTCGCAAGCCCTTTTGCCCTTCCCCTCCTTGGGGCATCAAGCTCCAAGTCTAGCCCTTGTATCAGATAACAGATGAATCAAATAGAATTCGTACAAACCTTGTGATAGGCGCGGTGGTGAATCTATGTAAAGTTAGAGATAGGTGGAAATAGAAAGAACCTTCCTCGGAGCCGGAAGCTCCAAGGAAGGGGTATGGCGGCTGATTGTGCGCTGTATAAATGCCTTTCTTGAAGTTGTATCAGTAATGCGTGAGGGGGGCTGTAGACCCTGTGCAGCCGCCTCTGCTGCACGTTACACCCAACTTGCTGCCCATTCTCCCCAAGTTACCCTAAAGAGGCTCGAATCGCCTCGCGACGTGCGCCAAAAGCGGGTGCATGGCGCGCTTCTTCAATATGCGCCACCATTGCTGCCATGCGCGCGCAGAGAAAAAGCGCTGTGCCATAGTCGGGCGCAATGTCGAGGGTCAGAAAGAGCGCGGCGGCAATGGCATCAATGTTGGGATAGAGACCCCGTTGCTCAACCATGCGTGCGGAGAGGCTATCATAGACCGTGAGGTAGGGAGAAGCCAGTCCATGCGTCTCGATCAATGCGCGCAGGTGGGGGTTGCGCGGGTCTTGGCTAAAGAGGGGATGACCAAAGCCAGCCACGCGCTTTTTGGCTGACAAGAGCGCATCCAATGTGGTTCGGGTATGACCTGCCAGCGCGTTGGATGCGCTTGATGGGTTACTGGATGGAGCCGTGGCAACAAGTTCAGTGAAGAATGCCATGACCATTTTACATGCGCCCACATGCGCAGGACCTGCTGCACTATAGCCAGCCGCCAGCGCCATTGCCGTGGAGGTGCGCGTGGCAATGGCGGCGCGGGGGAGCAGAATGGTGGGTGCAATTGTGCCAAGTCCTGCATGAAAAGCGACCATCACCGCGTCAAAGAGGGCGCGTGCTGCGCGATTGGGCAATTGTTTACCACTCACGACAATGTAAATCGCTTCTACATACTCAAGGGTAGGATCTGCCAGCCGCGCCAATCGTGCCTCGATCTGTGCTAGATCTGCGCTTTCCAGCGCATAGGCATGAAGCAGGGGCGCAATGGCGAAATAATACAATCCCTCGCGATAGACCTTTAGCCCCAACTCCTCCAAGGGGCTGGTATCGAGGGTGGAGGGCAAGCCTAACGCATCGCCCAACGCCAGCCCTGCCAAG
>JBBQIG010000594.1:0-3660 GCA_038324715.1 Anaerolineae bacterium
CTATAGGTCAATGGTCTACTAGCTACAACTCAAGGAGAGAGCACTGTTGCAACGAACATGGAGGCTTTTATCATTGTTGCTGGTCATCGGGTTGCTGGCAGCCTGTGCGCCAGCCGCGGCACCTGCAAACGAAGCTACGGCTCCCGCAGAAGGAGCCACAACTACAGAAGCCACAGAAGCACCTGCGGCTGAAGGCGAACCAGTTCAAATGACCTTCTGGATGAATTTCAACTTCTCAGAAGAAGTCAATGAACTGATTCGCACCCAAGTTCAAGATTGGGCAACTGCCAACAACGTAGAGATCGACATCCTGATCGCGCCGGATGCCGACTTGGACGCCAAGTGGTCGGCGGGTCTGGAAGCACCAGACACTTTGCCCGATGTATCGGTGGTCTTTGCCCAATGGCTACCCCGCTTCTATGATGCAGGTCTGCTCCTAGATGTCAGCGACACCTTTGCCACGCTCAACGAGTTGGAAGGTGGCTTCTTCCCTGCCGCTGGCGAAGTCGTGACCGTGAATGGCATCCAGTATGGCGTTCCCTACATTGGTTCCGTGACCCCAGCCTATTGGCGCACAGACATGCTGGAAGAGGCTGGACTCTCCACTCCTCCTGCCACCTATGAAGAGATGAAGGAATTTTGTGCTCAAGTCAACCAACCGGGTACCTTCTGGTGCTATGGCTTGGGCTTCGGTGGCTTCTCCGACCCTGAAGTACAGATGCGCAATCTGCTTTGGAGCTATGGCGGCATGGTCACAGAAGAAGATGGTGTGACCATTGCGCTCGACTCACCAGAAACCTTGGCAGTCATGAATTGGTTGGTTGAGATGAATGAGATGGGCTCCTTCCCGCCAGACTTCCTGGTCGGCGATGATACAAGCAACAACAACTGGTATCAGACACGATCAGTGGCAAGCATTGTCAACACCGGCAGCGTCTTGTCTTGGATGGGCGAAAATGACCCAGAGTTAAAGGAGGTCACAGTCCTCACAGCCAGCCCTGCTGGCCCTGCGGGAACCCATGCAGCAGGTGGTTTTGGCGCCGTGTTGGGTGTCTTTAACACAACCGAACACCCGGAATTAGCCAAGAGCTTGCTCGAAATGTTCTCTTCGCCAGAGAACGTCTGGGCACGCGCCGAAGCGGTTAACTTTGGCAACTTACCTGTGCATGTCAACGCTGCCAACGACCCCGTGTGGGATGACCCTTATTTGAAGCCCTTCATCGACCAGCTCCAATTTGTCCACCCCACTGGTTATCCCGGCCCTGGCACAACCGCCGCCTATGAGGTGCAGAACCAACAGGTATTAACCCGCATGGCAATTCGCGCATTGAGTGGCGAACAAACGCCAGAAGAGTCCATTGCTCAGGCGACCGAAGAAGTCGAGAAAATTTACGAAGAGTTCCCACCGACTGTCGAATAGTGCCACATGCTGCTTGTAACACGCTGCTTGTGATCAAGTACAAGTTATACAAGTGATTGGTCATGTGGATGCCAAGTTCATGATGAGCTTGGCATCCACCCCCACTTCACCCATCGTTATTAAGTCCTTCATCGACCTGGACCACCATGAAAAACCAATTACGTCGCTTCTTTGGCCCTGATGCAGCGCTTGCTTGGATCTTCGTGTTACCTTTGATCCTCTTTATGATTGGGCTAATGGCCTATCCCTTCTTTTCAGCGCTCGTGCTCTCGTTGACAAAAAAGACGCTGGGGCAACCCGCCGAGTTTATCGGTTTTGCCAACTATATTGAGTTGCTCACCCAAGACAATCGCTTTATGCGCGTGGCAATCAACAGCATTGTCTATACCGTAATCGGTGTCAGCCTCAAATTACTCTTTGGCATGATCATGGCGCTGGTACTTGATGAAGACATTCGCTGGCGCGGCTTCTGGCGTGGACTGCTGCTTGTACCCTGGGCAATGCCAACGGTCGTCACCGCACTCACCTGGCGCTGGATCTTTGATGGCACCTTTGGCGTCTTAAATTATATTCTCCTCAATACAGGACTTATTGATCTTCCCGTTCCCTGGCTCTCTGACCGCTATTTGGCAATGGCTTCGGTGATCCTAGCCAACGTCTGGCGTGGATTCCCCTTCTTTGGCGTGAGCCTCTTGGCGGGGCTGCAAGCCATCCCGCGTGAGCAATTTGAAGCCGCCGAAGTCGATGGAGCAACCATTTGGCAACGTTTTGTCCACATCACCTTACCCGGTCTGCAACCCATCATCATCGTCACGATTATGCTCTCCACCATTTGGACTTTTAATGACTTTGCGCTGCCTTTCATCATCACGCGTACAGGCCCTAACGATGCGACGAATATCTTTGGAACCTATACCTTCCAAATGGGCTTTATGGGCAATCGCCTGGGCTATGCCATTGCTGCCACCGCTATCATGATGCCTTTCCTCTTTGCCCTCATCCTCTATCTTGCACCCAAAATGTGGCAGGAGGAGAAATAAATTATGTTCTACGGAATTCGCGGCCAAAAGCGCTTGCGCAAAATCAGTGCCTACACTGTCCTCACCTTCTTTGTGATGGCAGTGATCTTTCCACTCTACTGGAACGTGCTCACTTCCTTGCGCGCACCCAAGGAAGTCTATCAACGCGAAGGGATGCTCATCCCCGATGCCTTGACCCTCGACAACTATCGCAAGCTCTTTGACGGCACACAAATGTGGCCCTGGCTGCTCAACACCGCCATTGTCACCTTCGTGGCGACCTTTCTGAGCCTTGTTGCAGGCATCTTTGCAGCCTACGCATTGGCAAGGCTTCGCTTCCGCGGTGGGCAGACATTGGGTAAAACAGTGCTCTTCCTCTACCTGCTGCCCCAAACGCTGCTCTTCATCCCCCTCTTTGTCTTGCTCAACGACTTGACACTGCTCAACACGCGCGCAGCTTTTTATATCACCTATCCAACCCTGGTTCTGCCCTTCATCACCTGGCTGTTGCTCGGCTATTTCAAAGGATTGCCATTGGAGTTGGAAGAAGCTGCGCGCATCGATGGCTGCTCACGCATCGGCGTGCTCTACCGCATTGTCCTCCCCCTGGCAGCACCAGGAATCATTGCCGCCGCAGTCTTTAGCATCACCAATCTCTGGAACGAATTCCTCTACGCGCTGGTCTTTGTCCAAAGTGACACGCTATGGACTGTACAAATCGGGCTACGTTCATTCCAACTCGCCGACACCATGTTGTGGGGGCTGACAATGGCGGCGGCGGTTGTGACCACAATTCCCCCTGTTCTAGTCTATATGGTGCTCCAACGATTTGTCGTCGGTGGGTTAACAATGGGTGCAGTCAAGGGCTAGACAGAGCGTCAGTCATACTTTTACCTGAATTCAACAACTAAAAAGCAACGGCTATCTGCAACCTACGTAGCCGTTGCTTTTTCCGTGCAGTAATGTATTTTCACAGCATGGAAGTTCCTCCCAATTTGCCCAACCTGCACAGGAGGGGTACTATGCGAGTAGTGCGTTCTATTCATCTGTGAGACTTTACCTGTGGCTACTATCCAATTGAATGGGCAACAAACTTTGCAACAGCCGCCGCAATCAACTTTGCCCACCCCTTTTCGCGTCAAAGAGATCCAGTCCGAAAACTATCGCACCGTGACCATTGTTCTCGATGGTAAACTCGGGGGACAACCCGGTGGGCAAACA
>JBBQIG010000595.1:0-3659 GCA_038324715.1 Anaerolineae bacterium
CGCTCATGGTGATGGGCATTCCCAACACCTTCAAGATTGGTCTGCTGGCGGGTGGCGTTGGCGTTGCCATCGGCGTCGTAATTGGCCTGTTGGCTGGCTATTATAAAGGCTTTGCCGATACGATCTTCAGCAGCTTGGCAGACGTTATGCTGGTCATCCCAGCCCTTGCCATTTTGATTACCATCTCCGCCTATGTCCGCTCGATGACCGTTGAACTGATGGCGCTCGTTGTAGGTCTGCTGGCGTGGCCGCTACCAGCGCGGGTGATTCGATCCCAGACTTTGAGTCTGCGCGAAAGGTTGTTTGTTGAAGTCGCCAAGCTCTCTGGCCAAAATGATATGGAGATCATCTTCCTCCAAATCTTCCCTAACCTGATGGCCTTTCTAGCGGCTGCCTTTGTTGGCACAGTCAGCAGTGGCATCCTTGCCGCTGTGGGGCTGGAGGTGCTGGGGCTTGGTCCGCAGCTCATCCCAACCATCGGACGTACTCTCTACCAGGCATTTTCAAAATCGGCGATGGGTAGAGGTATGTGGTGGTGGTGGGGACCGCCGGTGCTGATTCTTGCCATCATCTTCACGGGACTGTTTCTGATGAGCATTTCACTGGACAAATATGCGAACCCCAGACTTAAAGGTTCGGGGCAAGGTTAAGCCAACTGTGACACTTGTAGGACGTTTATAATGGCTCAAGGCCTTTGATTGAGAGAGACCTTTGACTGAATTGACTGAAAGACCTTTGATAGAGAGAGACATGGTAAGCGAAGCGCTTATTAAACCAATGAATCATGCAGTGGCTGACCGCGGTCGGGTGCTGGATGTGATAAACCTTCAGGTCAGTTATCACACCCCCCGCGGGCCAGTGCGCGCGGTGAATGGCGTCAGCTTCTTCCTCAGACCGAACGAAAAACTGGGACTGGTCGGCGAGTCTGGTTCCGGTAAAACCACCACGGCACTGAGTCTCATGCGGCTGATCCAAGAACCAGCAGTGATCGAAGGCGGCGAAGTTTGGCTCGATGGCAAAGATCTGTTGAGCCTTACGGAGGAGGAGATGCGCCAGGCGCGCTCCGCCGACATCGCCTTGATTCCCCAGGGCGCAATGAACTCGTTGAACCCGGTTATGAAGGTCGGCGAGCAACTTCGGGATACCATCCAGGCTCATCTCGACGGAGAGTCCAAAGCCAAGCTTGACGCCCGCATCCGCGAGGTGCTTGAATGGGTGGAATTACGACCCGAAGTGATGGAAGCATACCCGCACGAACTTAGCGGCGGCATGAAGCAACGTGTCTGTATTGCAATGGGCATCTTGTTGAGTCCAAAAGTTATCATCGCCGATGAGCCGACCAGTGCCTTAGATGTGGTGGTGCAGCACCAAGTGATGGAGACTCTGGGGAGAGTGCAGAAAGACCTGGGCGCTTCCGTGCTCCTGGTTGGGCATGACATGGGGCTGATGGCGCAATTTGTTGACCGCGTGGGCGTGATGTATGGCGGCAAACTCATTGAAGTGGGGCCAGTGCGCGATATCTTCAAAGATCCCCTCCATCCCTACACACAATTGCTCATCGGTAGCCTGCCAACGCTCGAAACCAAAGAGATTTTCAAAGGCATACCAGGGTTGACACCCTCCTTACTAACGCCGCCGCCAGGCTGCATGTTTCATCCACGGTGTCCCAAAGCAATGGCGCACTGTTCCGTCGATATTCCTATACTGACAGAAGTCAAACCCGACAGATGGGTATCTTGCCATCTGTACGACGGGAGTACTACGTAATGCCACTTCTAGAAGCACAAAATGCAACACGAGTCTTTGGCGGGGGCCTGTTAACCAAGGGCCATACAGTGGCGGTGGACGAGGTCTCCTTGGTCATCAATGAGGAAAAACCCACCATCATCGCCATTGCGGGTGAAAGTGGAAGCGGCAAGACAACGCTGGCGCGTCTGCTCTTGGGCGTTATCCAGCCGAGTAGCGGTGCGATTAAGTTTCGCGGACAGAGCCTGACCGAAATGGACGCGCAAGAGCGCAAGCAGTTTCGTCGTCAGGTGCAGGCAATTTTCCAGGATCCGTATGAGGCCTACAACCCTTTCTACAAAGTGGACCAGGTGCTGACGATCCCTGTAAAGAAATTCAATCTCGCCTCTTCCAAAGCAGATGCACAGCAGCGGATCGAGGAGAGTCTTCAATTAGCTGGTTTACGACCAGAAGATACGCTGGGGCGTTATCCGCATCAATTGAGCGGCGGGCAGCGTCAGCGCATCATGGTGGCACGCGCCCTACTGCTGCAACCCAAAGTCATTCTCGCCGACGAGCCAGTCTCGATGGTGGATGCCTCGCTGCGGGCTACGATTCTGGAAAGCCTGATGAAGTTGAAGCGCGAATTGGGTATTTCCCTGGTCTATATTACCCACGACCTGACCACAGCCTATCAAATCAGCGAGAACATCTACATCATGTACCGTGGCTCTGTCGCCGAAGTAGGCAGTGTAGATAAGGTCATCAAAGACCCGCAACATCCCTACACGCGCCTGCTGGTCAGTTCAATCCCATTGCCAGACCCAGATATCCGTTGGGGTAAGGAAACTGAGATCGAAGGCAAGGCATCGACACCAGGTGCGCGCCAAGAGCAAGTCCACGGGTGCAAGTTCGCCAATCGTTGTCCCTTCGTCATGTCGGAATGTCGCCAGAAGGCTCCTCCCTTGTACCGGACCACGGAAGATCGCGCGGTTGCCTGCTACCTTTATAAGGAGAGTGAGACAGTTAGCGGCAGAGAGATAGCAGAATCCCTAGCCCTTTAAGGCGTAACGTGCGAACAAGTAATTTGAACAAAGAGCCAGTCGCGCGAATCATGCAACTGGCTCTTTTTATACCCAGAGCCGCCAGAGCGCCTCACCTGCAATCATCAGACAAGAATCGAACCTATGAGCCAGCCATCAAAACACAAAACGACAGCAGAGCTACGGCAAATTCTGGCAACCGTCAAGACAATTGCCGTTGTTGGGTTATCCGACGATCTAGGGCGACCAAGCTATGGCGTTGCCTCCTACTTGCAAGGGCAAGGCTACCGCATCATCCCCGTCAACCCGAATCTGCGCGAGGTACTAGGCGAGAAAGCCTACGCAAGCCTGCGCGACATTCCTGAGCCAGTTGACGTTGTCGACATCTTCCGCCGACCCGAGCATGTGCCAGCCATTGTCGAGGAAGCCATTGCCATCGGCGCAAAGGTCATCTGGATGCAACTGGGCGTCACGCATGAAGCAGCCGCGGCTCGCGCCGAAGCGGCAGGACTTACGGTTGTACGCGAAAGCTGCATGGGAGCCACGCACCGGCAGTTGCACCAATAGGTCAAACGAATTGGCCGGATCTAACGGGTCAGATCGAATCCAGCAAGCCACTATTTTGTGCGTGGATCTCCCTGCAAAGCGGCCTCTGCGCGACGCAAACGTACCCATAAAGATCACTGTTCACTTGTGACATCGGATCGAAATCGGGTATAATGCGCCAGAGTCCCATACACCCTTCTAACAAATATATATCGATTGGGCACAAGCTGTAGCCTCTTCAAATGCCCAGGAGTTTCCTATGTCCATCACCTATCTCATCCAGCGCACCTTCCAACTTGTGCTGATCGTCTTTATTGCCGTCACGATCAACTTTATCCTTCCCCG
>JBBQIG010000596.1:0-3651 GCA_038324715.1 Anaerolineae bacterium
GAAACGTTTTTGAAACGCCCCCTGACATATACTGTTGAAGCAACTCTACTTTACGAATCCATTTCAGCTAAACTGGCAAGCTGGTGGCAGGTCTCCCTGTGAAAGTGTTGTGCGAAAGTCTTGTGTGTAAAGCCCTGTGTGCAAAGCCCTGTGTGCAAGAGAGGATTAGCTTCGATGAAACAGAAGTCGTGTGGGTATCGGATCTGGCGGCATAGGTCGATCCTGCTCCTTTGCTGCCTGTGTGCAATAGGCCTCGCAGTTACCCCTGTTTTCGCACAGAGAGTTCAAGGACAGGCTGTAGACGCATCCGAAAATGGCTCTGAATCTCCCTCTGGGGATTCCCGCATGTTGGCGCAGTCACAGCAGGTGGATGAGCCAGATATCTTCGGTGGCCGCGAGGCAGAACCAGGGGCGTGGCCCTGGCAGGTGGCGCTCGTCTTTTCCAGAGAGCCTGATGCCTTCTTGGGCCAGTACTGCGGCGGCACACTGATTAACCCTGAGTGGGTACTTACCGCTGCCCACTGTGTAGAAGGCTTCCAGCCGCAAGACATAGATGTAGTCTTGGGTAGGCACCTGCTCTCATCGGATGAGGGCGAGCGCATTGCTTCTGGAGAGATCATGATCCATCCCAACTTCAATTACTACACTCTCAGCGATTCTTTTGATCTGGATGCCGACATCGCCCTGATTCACCTTGCCACCCCCTCGACTCAGCAGCCAGTTGATCTCTTCTCGGGGACTGCGGGCGAGGAGGAGACACTCTATGTCGGCGCGACCGTAACGGGCTGGGGTCTCACCGACCAGTTTCGCTATCCCGATGCGTTGCACGAGGTCGTGGTGCCCTTTGTTTCACCTGATGTCTGCACCCAAACTTATGGTGATTTCGTGACAGAGGGCATGATCTGCGCTGGCTATCCAAAAGGCAATCGAGATGCCTGTTACGGGGATAGCGGAGGTCCACTAATTGTCCACGATCCGGAGAAAGGCGGCTGGCAACAGATTGGCATTGTCAGTTGGGGCGAGTATTGTGGACTCTATGGTTCGCCCGGTGTCTACACCCGTATCGCCAGCTATACGGACTGGCTTGACTCCTGTCTCACCGACGCCGCTTCACAGGCTTGCACGGGCAGTGATGCCTATGAGCCGGACGACCAGCCACAGCAGGCGACCCTCATCCCATCTGGCAACATCAGCCAAACGCACCAGTTTCATACGCCGACCGATCGAGATTGGGTGAAGTTCGAGGCCGAGGCCAATAGCAGCTACTCTATTCAAGTTCAGCCGATCGGCTCGGATAGCGATCCACTGGTCTGGCTCTATGACAGCGATGGCCTCACCCCGCTTGCCTATGACGACGACAGTGGTGGAGGCAAGGCCGCAGAACTACTGTGGCACGCTGAGCGCGCGGCCACTCTTTTTGTGGAGATCCAGGACGCGGCTAAATCCAGAGGAGATGGAACGGCCTACCATGTGACGATTCAAGAGGTGAGCATTGTCTATCTGCCAGTTGTGAATCATTGATGGTCGTGTAGTGGCAATTCATCGCGGTGAAGGGCTAAGGGAAGTCAGCTTTACAAAGATGCAAGTACCTGACTTTTAATTCAGCCGACAATTCTATCTATGTCATGTCACTCGCGATGATTCTGAACTACCCGTAGCAGCGCGTAACTAATAAAATGAAGCCTAGGGGACGATCCTGGGTTTTGTTATCGCGTGGATGCCCAGTGTGGCTAGCTTCGCCTATATGTTTACACTGCTCGTGGCTGTTTTACTCATGCTCTTCGTCGTGACGCGGGACGGTTATCACAAAGCTGGTTGGGCCATGCTCGGCTTGCATCGTGCAGGGTTGCGCGCTTGGCTCCCCGCTGTGCTCGTGCCGCTGGCCGTGATGAGTTTGGCCTATGGCTTTGTGTGGATAAGTGGCATTGCCACTTTTGCGATCCCGGCCAACATCTTTGGTGTGGATATTTCTCCCCGCTGGCTGGTGCCGTTGGTCATCTGGCTGGTGATCCAGGCCACTGTCGCCAACCCGTTGGGTGAGGAGATGGGCTGGCGTGGCTATCTCCTCACCCATCTGGAGCCACTCGGTGCATGGCAGGCGGCATTGTTGAGCGGGTTGCTCCACGGGATATGGAACCTCCCCCCGATCCTCATGACTAGGCTTTATCATCCAACGGTGATGGTGCAACCATGATGACTTCGCAGCGCTCTCTGAAACAAGATGGATTGCTTGTCTACTTTCTGACTACCTTTGCCATTACGATCATCTTGGACGGTGCGATCCTCATCTTCGGCTTGCCGTGGACGCGCGGCGGCCCACCGTCCATTGCTCGGCATCTCCATACAATCGTCACCTGGAGCCCACTGATTGCGGCGCATATTGCGGCTTCGCTCGAGTCTGGTCGTGCCAGTATTCGTAGCTTATGGGCAAGTGTGTTCCGGTGGCGCTTTTCACCGTTGTTGTATCTCCTTGCGCTTGGGATCTATCGGCGTGATTTACGTGCTTGGAGCGAGACTGTATGTGACCGTGGGTGGAACACTCTCCGCAGGGTGGCTCAGGCTGCCCCAGCCCTTTGTCCCAATGCTCATCGCACAACTCCTGTTGGTCGCTTTGCCAGAAGAAATTGGCTGGCGCGGCTTTGCGCTTCCACGTCTACAGGTTCACTTCGGCTCACTGGGGGCGAGCCTCTTGCTTGGTGCCATCCATGCGATCTGGCATTTTCCCCTCTTCCTAATACCTAACACCTTGCAGAATGGCGAAAGTTTCCTGCGCTTCATGATGATCGTTATCGCCTGGTCGATCATCATGAGCTTGCTGTATAACCGCAGTGGGGGGAGCGCTTTGACGGCGATTCTCTTTCATGCGGCCTTAAATCTCTGGGCTGCTGCGGTGGATATGCCAGAGGCAGCATGGAACATTGCCTATTTGGTCTATATTCCAGTTGTGCTCCTCTGTATTCTATATCTGCCACGCCCTCTCTTTGGTGGTACAAAATGAAATATATAGCGATACTTCTCCAAAGTCTTGTAGCCCCCCTCTATCTTGTGAAGATTGATGAGGGTTTATAACCTGCCAATTTATCAAATGTACACAGTAAAGTGATAGAAGCGATACCCGCGTTTCCAGGGGCAGAGGGGTTTGGAACCAACACTATTGGCGGCAGAGGCGGCGAAGTCTATATTGTTGACACGCTCGACGATTCAGGTCGTGGCAGTCTCCGTGAATGTGCGGCTGCTGAAGGACCTCGAATCTGCGTATTCCAAGTGGCGGGAACAATTAACCTCCTGGAGGAAATTAGGATCGAGAATCCCTACCTTACCTCTCGATGATCCTGGTGCTGCTCAACCTGCTCGCTTTCCTTTGCCACACTGTCTTGGACCTGTGTGACCAAGTCTACCAGCGTTTGCGTGCCCACCTGCGCATCCGCAAAACCTTCTTTCATGACATCAGTACCCTCATTCACTATCTCTTCTTCGAGAGTTGGCAGCAGATGCTCTGTTTTATGTTTCAGCAGTTAGAACTCGACCAAGTATCGACTTCAACCAAACCAAAACGCTAAGCGCCACAGGCTCAGTTTAGCTCCCCTGTGCTTCAGCGCGCCTCCCGCCGATTTTCACCCCTCTTTGCTGCCCTCTCCCTGACTCTTGCTC
>JBBQIG010000597.1:0-3645 GCA_038324715.1 Anaerolineae bacterium
ATCATCTTGATCATGTCGGTCTATTTCTTCCGCCTGATCTCGGCTGCCTACGAAGCGTATCAAGATCAGGATGCGGTATTGACCACCACGTTGCAAGAGAACTTGACGGGTGTGCGCGTTGTCAAAGCCTTTGCTCGGCAAGCGTATGAAGAGGAGAAGTTTGACGTCGCCAACCTGGGAAAATTTAAGTTGGGCAAGCGCCTGCTATTGATGCATTCGCTCTACTGGCCTCTCTCCGACGTTCTCTGTGGCATCCAAATGTTGGGTGGTTATGCCGTTGGAGCCTTTATGGCGATTAACGGCACAATCACGGTGGGAACCTATCTCGCCTACTCCGGTATGCTCATGGCGATCATTTGGCCCATGCGTAACCTGGGGCGTCTCGTCGTCGAAATGTCGCGCGGCCTGGTCTCGTTCGACCGCGTCTCGGAAATTATTCGACAGGACCGCGAAGAGATGACCGAACCAGGCTTTGCCGCCCCTGAGCATCTACAGGGCGAAGTAGAGTTTCAGAATGTCGGCTTTGTCTATGGTGCCACATCTGCAATCGTCGCCAAGCTGCCCGCTACGCCCACGGCTCACACCAATGGGAGCAACGGGAACGGGAGCAATGGAAGTCACGGGACTAACGGGAGTAATGGCACGAATGGCACAGGCAAGAAGGAGATTCAACCGGAAGCCATTCACAACGGTGATGGCGGTAAAGCAGAGGGCAGTAAAGCAGGAGATGAAGCCAAGCAGCACGCCGTGGCTTTGCAAAATATCAGCTTTACCGTCAAACCTGGTCAGCGCGTAGCACTCTTGGGCGCGGCAGGCGCAGGGAAGACGACACTGGTTAACCTGCTTCCTCGTTTCTATGACTATACAAGCGGGCACATTCTGCTTGATGGACGAGAGCTAAAAGAATATTCGCGTGAGTTTCTGCGTGGACAAATCGGTATTGTCGAACAAGAACCCTTCCTCTTTTCACGCACGGTGCGTGAAAACATTACCTACAGCGTCGGGCGCGAAGTCTCCCAAGCGCAGGTAGAGGAAGCGGCTCGTGCAGCCGCCATCCACGATGTGATCATGACCAAACTCCCCAAAGGATACGATACCTTGATTGGAGAGCGCGGCACGACGCTATCGGGGGGTCAAAAGCAACGCGTGGCAATTGCCCGCACCCTGCTCAAGGATCCGCGCATCTTGATCCTTGACGACTCCACTTCAGCGGTGGACACCGAGACCGAGGCCTCCATTCGTGAGGCATTAGAACGGCTGATGGAGAATCGCACAACGTTCATCATTGCCCACCGTATCCAAAGCGTGATGTCGGCAGACTTGATCCTTGTCCTCAATCAAGGGCAAATTGTCCAAGCGGGCACCCATGAAGAACTCATTGCCCAGGACGGAATGTATCAGCGCATCTTTGCGGCGCAAACCCGCATTGAATCTGAATTACAAAAGGAGTTGACACGTGTCGAATCCAACTGAATTCGAAGAAGAAGAATTCACTACCCAATTCAACGGGCATACGCTCAAGCGCATCATTGCCCAAACGAATCCACATAGGCCGCTGCTCATTGGCTTTCTCTCCATGATTGCCCTAGCTGCCCTGCTGGATTCACTCTTTACCTACATGAGCAAGCTCTTGATCGATGAAGGCATTGTGGCGCGTGATCCTGATGCCATTGTCCGTATTTTGACCATCTATGGTGGATTGGTCATTGTCCAGGCACTCACCGTCTTTGGCTTCATCTATCTCACAGGGCTTCTAGGCGAGCGCATCCGCTATGACCTGCGCAAAAAGCTCTTTGCCCACCTGCAAAAGCTTTCGCTCTCCTTCTACAACCGCACGCCCGTGGGCTTTATCATGTCGCGCGTAACCTCCGATGTTGACCGGCTTGCAGAGCTTGTCACCTGGGGATTGCTCGACTCTACCTGGGGCATCTTTAGCATCATCACGGCAATGGGCTTCATGTTCTATATCAATGTACCCCTAGCCTTGATTGTTGGACTGGTTATTCCGCTGATTGTGTTGGTAGCCTTTCAATTCAAGAAAAGAATTGTAGGCGAATATCGCCATGTGCGCCGTATAAACTCGCAGATCACCGGGCACTACAACGAAACCATTACCGGCGTGCGCGTCATCAAAGCATTGGGACGTGAGCGCGAGAATCTCAACGAGTTCGGTGGGTTGACCACCAATATGTACCGTGCAAGCTATCGTGCAGCTTGGCTCTCGGCGCTCTTCTTGCCAACTGTCCAGTTGATCAGCGCCTCTGCAGTCGGCATCATCATCTGGTTTAGCGGTTGGCAGGCAACCAGCATCAATGTCGGCGGAACCACCCTGACCATTGGTGGCATTCAAGCCTTCATTACCTATGTCACCTTTATGCTTTGGCCTGTGCAAGAAATGGCACGTGTCTACGCCGAAATGCAACAGGCAATTGCTTCGGGTGAGCGCATCTTCTCGTTTATTGATGCCGAACCAGAGATCGTGGATCGTCCAGGTGCAAGTGACCCAGGTGACTTGCGCGGCGACATTGTCTTTGACAACGTGAGCTTCAACTATGAAAACGGCAACCCTGTGCTGACTGACTTCAATCTCACAGTAAAACAGGGCGAAACGATTGCACTGGTGGGGCCAACAGGAGGGGGTAAATCAACCATAGTCAATCTGATTTGCCGCTTCTTCGAGCCAAAATCGGGGGCCATTCTCTTCAACGGTGTGGACTACACCCACCTCACGCAACATGCCATCCAGTCACGTGTGGGGATTGTGCTGCAAACACCGCATCTCTTTTCCGGCACCATCCGCGAAAACATCCGTTATGGACGTTTGGGTGCGACCGATGCCGAAATTGAGGAGGCAGCCAAGGTAGTAGGCGCGCATGAGTTCATTCTCGAGTTAGAAAAGGGGTATGACGAACAGGTGGGTGAAGGCGGCAGTCTGCTTTCGGTAGGCCAAAAGCAGTTGATTAGCCTCGCCCGCGCCGTCTTGGCAAATCCCGACATCTTCATCATGGATGAAGCCACCAGTTCAGTCGATACGCTGACCGAGGTTTTGATCCAGCAGGGTATGGAGGTGTTATTGGAAGGGCGTACCAGTTTCATCATCGCCCATCGCCTTTCCACCATCCGCAATGCTGACCGCATCCTGGTCATCGAAGACGGGAACATCAGTGAAATGGGAACGCACAACGAACTGTTGCGACAACGGGGTCACTACTACCGGCTCTACACGCAACAGTTCCGCAAAGAAATGGAACGTGAATACAATCCATTTGCACAAGATGATTCCACACCCAGCGATGAAGGTGATAACCTTCCCCTAACAGATAAGTCGCCCAACACAGAATTAACAACCGTCTAGCGCACCAACCTTATCGCAGCAATAGCGTCTCAAGCAATACCTTCCAACAGTCTTGCTGTTGGAAGGTATTCTGCTTCCGCGGAGCTTGAAGCTCCAAGGAAGCTCATTGGGGCAGCTCATCTGGGAAGCTTACAACGCTTGCATTTCTAGCGATTGCCATACAACTAGAGCCTAATTTCCCCATCACAAGCAGAACTTGGCACGCTGATTCTGCCTTTTCCCATATTTATCGCTTCGGCACCTACTTTTGCGCTTGTGACAGACAAACGTTCCATGGGCAAGGCCAATTG
>JBBQIG010000598.1:0-3637 GCA_038324715.1 Anaerolineae bacterium
GCTCCTGTACAGACCTATAACCGAGGTTGAGCGAACCAACATAATCTTATTTAGAATCCGGAACGCTTTTGTATCCGGAGCGAAATCACTTGCAATTTATAGGAATGCTCTGTCCGAACCCTCATTAGTTCCTATTGCTGGTTCGACTGAGCGAGGCTAGGGCAAACCATCAAGAAGGTCAAGAGTGTAACCCAAAACGAAAGTAGCACAAAACGGTACGTAGCACATAGTGTATTTTTCCGGAGAAACAGGCAAGAGCTTCCATATTCGAAATTTGACTTTTTCTCCATATAAGCGGGGAAGGCAAAGGTTCACCAGATGGATGATTATGGGCAAGCAGAATAGCGGCAGCGTTGACGCGCACAGCCTCCTTGAAGATTTCTGCGGGTCGCACGAAGATCATATCCACAGTACCGCGATAGAGCATGACCTCATGCGTAATCCGGTGACTGGTAGAGAGGAGAAGCACCCACAGCTCTTCCTGGTCAAGCCGATCAAACGGCGCAAATACCTTTTCCTGCAAGTGTACCGCGGCATCCGCCGGCGTACGCACGATTACCTCCTCGCGCACCACGCGCACAAATCGGTTGCTTTCACTAGCCGCCGCAAGACTTTGCAGTAACGCGCGATACACAGTAGTTTCCTCAACGGGTAGCGGACCGAATTCAAATGGCAGTTGATAGCGAGCAGGCTCACGTCGTCGTGTCACAGATCCATTTTACCATCTTGCCCACAAGGGCAGGGGACTGGCATTTCTCTCTACTTTTCGCTACACTAGGCGCAACCTGCAGACCCGGAGCCTCTATATGTCTCAAGAACAGCCCACCCGCATGGATCCCGAAGCCATCAAACAGGCAATTGACCTTCTGGAGTTTGCCGGGCGCTACACCCAACTGCGCCAGATCTCGCTCGCAGGCGAATACGCTGGACCTTGCCCACGTTGTGGCGGCGAAGACCGCTTTCACGTCAAAGGCTCGCGCTTCTACTGTCGTCAGTGCTACCCGCGCGGGGGAGATGTCATCGATCTGGTACGGATCCTACACAGTGTCAGCTTCCCCGAGGCGTGCAGAATGCTCTCTACAGATCCATCTCTTTTTTCTGAAAGGCCCTTCAATACGCCTACCCAAATCCAGAAGAGCAGAGAGACCTCATCTGGTATGACAAACGAGCAGGCGAGTGCATTTACCGAATCAGCGCGTAAGACGGTGCTTGCCACCAATCGACAATTGCTCAGCACAGAAGGGGGTGCAGGGCGTGCTTATTTACAGGCACGCGGATTAACCGAAGTGACATGGCGGATGTTTTGGGTGGGGTATGGTACAACCTTTCATCCACTGCGCCAGCGCAACGAATCTGCCATTTTTATTCCCTGGCTGAGTGAGAATGGCCGACGAGTTGAAGCGTTGCGTCACCGATTTACCGGCCCTCATTTGGCGAAAAATGAACGGTACACCCTTAAATCTGGCTCGCGCCCCGTACTCTTTGGTCTCCACACCTTACGGCAAGCCACACACCTGCTCATCGTCGAAGGCGAATTCAACTGTATGGCGCTTGTTCAAGCTGGACTGGTTGCTCTCTCCTTAGGATCTGAAACCGGAGCCCGTCATCACGCCACACTTGCGCGCCTCTTGACCATAGTCCCTCAGTACAGGCACGTTGCCATCTGGTTTGATGACTCACAACAAGGGCAGTGGCTTGCAGATCAACTGAACGAGGCGGAGCCTTTCAGAAAAGAAAAACCACGATTGCTTACGAGCGACGCGCTCGATGCAAATGAATTGTTGAAGCGGGGAGAGCTGACCGCATTCTTAGCAAGGCACCATATTCATTCCGGCTGATAGCCATCAAGAAATGCATAAAACCATAGAAGCATAATTCCACAAAAACATATAAACATAAAGACGTCTGCTTGCAGATAGTCGAGCGTACAAGGAAGTTGCAGGAAGTAGAGGATTGTAGCACACTCCAACCATCGTGCCAGGATGGCGGGACGTAGCCATCTTTCAACCTTTAACAATGATAGAGTGCCGTGACCACTGGCAGCAATGACAACGATTTTCCTGCGGATCTTGCCGCACGATTGATTTCGGTCACGGAAGCCGCCCATCTCAGCAATCTCACACCGAGCTTCATCCGTCGCTTACTCCGACAAGGGGAGATTCCTGGGGTTAAGGTTGGTGCCAGTTGGCTAACCACCGAAGCCGCTATCCGTGACTACTTGAAACGTGACCGTCGTCCCGGCCCTAAGCCAAAATAATGCATACAGGGACACGGTGCGCTATAAGCGGTTTTGACAATTAGTACCGATCTAGGTACTATTACGCAGCTTGCAGGCAACTGGCGTTGGACGTGTGGTTCTGACGAGAGAAGGAGGTGCAGCCATGGCTCGTGGCGGCGGCAGCGGCGGTTAACCCAAGCGAGGGGTGAGGACCGCGGCCTTACCTCTCGTCCTGTTACCAGTGCCACCGCAGGGTATATACTTCTAAATGATGCACCTGCGTTGTTTCCCAAGCCAGCAACTGTCGGCCGTCTGGCAATTGCACCAAATGCTCTGGTCCCAAGACCTGCGTACGGTTGCGCTTGCGCTCATGCAGGATAGCCCGTTGACACAAACGCTCCTTGGGAAAAATGACAGCCATGCGCAATCGACGAGTGGAATGCCGAATTTCTGCCTGGTACCACTCCTTAGGTTGAACAAACCCACCTCGAATCATCCGCTCTAGGTGGAAATCAGTTACATTACCTCGGCTTTTTGTTTCCCGCAGCGAAATCAGAATGTTCCAGCGATCCCCATCTTGGTAGCGGTCAACGGCCACACCAGGTGAACAACGATAATTAATAAAGATGTCGCCGTCTCCCCAGGCATAGTCTTGGAAGGCAATCACATTGTCTTGCAGAAAGCGCACCTGCTGGCGCTTATGAAAGATAGCCGTTTCACCCTGGGGATCGCGTAATTCAAGGGTAGCATCATAGTGGAGAATCTCATAGACGCCTCGCTCAGAGTGGCGTGCGACCCAGGCGGGAACCCGTATCAAGAATGCAGCCAGAGATCGCCACTCTTGTAAGAAAACAGCTAATAATTGGGTCAATATATGCGTTGTGATGTAAATCCCGTTCGTTTAGGTGGATACACAGCAGCATCATACCCAAGCGGATCACCGGATGCAACAGGGGGATACTTCTCTAAATTACGCTGAACACGGACTGTGATAATTGACCCTGGAAACTGCACCACGTGCTAAGGTGTAACCCTAACTTTTTCAATACGTGGAGGATGATTCCGATGACGAAGAAACGTCGACGATTCAGTTCGAAATTTCAGTTTCGCGTGGCGCTGGAAGCGGCAGTTGTTAGAGAGCAGTGCCGATGTGTTCAACCAGAACGGCAGCAAAAAGCAACGAGATCAGCAAGTGATTGAGACCAAACTCCACGAGCAAATAGATCGGCTCAAGATGGAACTGGAGTGAGTTAAAAAATGATAAAGCGTAAGAATCCGATAGTTGGCGCTTATCAGTAGAGGTTTTGATGCAAAAACTTGAATTCCACTTTACGCCTAAACATGCCAGTTGGCTCAACATGGCTGAACTTGAATTCTCGGCTTTAGCTCGCCAGTGTCTCGATCAACGATTTGCCACCC
>JBBQIG010000599.1:0-3631 GCA_038324715.1 Anaerolineae bacterium
TGGGCATGATAGGCTTTATGTGGGCGCGCTATAAACAAGCAGGGGTCGCTGTGGGGCGCATTACGCGCTTGCTCTCTGGCGCACCCCCCATGTCGCTGGTAAAGCCCACGCCTGTCTATATGGATGGGCCATTGCCCGATGTCCAGTACCCAGTGCGGGAGCCTGAGAGTCGTCTGGAGTGTTTGGAAGTTAAAGAACTTTCCTACCTTCATCCAGGTTCCACACGTGGCATCGAAAATATCTCCTTTACTCTGCGGCGCGGGTCGTTCACGGTGATTACAGGACGTGTGGGCGCGGGCAAGACCACGCTCTTGCGTTCAGTTCTGGGTCTCTTGCCCAAGGATAGTGGCGAGATTTTGTGGAATGGGGTTGAAGTGCTTGACCCGGCGACCTTTCTAAGCCCGCCGCGCTGTGCCTACACGGCGCAGATTCCTCGGCTCTTTAGCATGACGCTACGCGAGAACTTGCTTCTAGGATTGCCCAACAGTGATGAGGAGTTACAAAAGGCACTGCATGCGGCCGTTTTGGAAGAGGATGTGGCTGGCTTTGAAGATGTGCTGGAAACGATGGTCGGCCCTAAAGGGGTCAAGCTCTCTGGTGGACAGATTCAACGTGCCGCCGCTGCCCGCATGTTTGCGCGCCAGCCAGAGCTATTGGTCTTTGATGATCTCTCCAGTGCCCTGGATGTAGAGACCGAACGCACCATGTGGGAACGACTCTTTGCGACATCCCAACCCGATGGAACGCAGAATGGTCATTCTGAACGACCAACCTGCTTGGTGGTCTCTCATCGCCGCGCTGCTCTGCGCCGCGCTGACCAGATACTCGTGCTGCAAGATGGACACATTGAGGATCAAGGGACGCTTGACGCGCTGCTAGAGCGTTCACAAGAGATGCGCCGCTTGTGGGAAGGCGATTCCAACACGTAGGAGTGTCGCTAGCCACTTGAAGCCCTACATGCTTTTATCTATATGGGGCTTCAAGATAGGAGGGCTTCAAGTGGCAAATGATTTTGTGGTTCCTACGGTGGCTTTTCAAACCCTTGCCCCTAATAAGGCGGGTCTGCTGGCCCTTCATAGCCACACATGCCCACGCGCGGTGAATTCAGTAACTCAACAGGTTCACCATAATCATCATGGGGGTGTGTTGCGGCATGTTCAGCGCATAAGGTAGGGGGCAAATCTTCTTCTTGCAAACACTCCATGCAGAAGTGCGTGGCGGGCGATCCACACTCGCGGCAGATTGCAGCAGGCATGACGTTGCGTGCCATCAGGACGATTGGCTTCGCAGTCAATGGCGTACCCACACGTTGATCAACCTCCTTCAGCAGCGTTACCGATGAGCTGCCAAAATCGTAGATATGAGTCAGCTCTACGCCCTGTTGAAATACCTTATCAACCTCTCGCACTTTTCCAATTTCCTTGCCCTGCCAGCCACCGATGGAAAATTGGCTCAGATGCCCACAACATTCAAGCCAAATGGCGCGCAAATAGCGGTCAATATCTTTGAGTTTGGCTGACCCACGAACTTCCAGATCCAACCAGAACTCAGTGCTATGTGCATCCTGCACGCGCAGGTGATGGAGTATCTCTGGCGCTGGCGCTGCCTCTTCTGCGTGATCCATTTGAGCTTTGCGTTGCGAACATTTTATTAAGTGCCTCACCATGCTACCTTTTGTCGTTTCATGGCCGCAGAAGACACAGCTTCCGCGCGATTGCGTTCCTCGTGGCATCGCTTGCTCCTTATTTCAATACCTCAATAATCCTCAACTAGATTCGTCCAATTACATAATAAACTGTAAACAATGTGTTTCGGCATGAACCTTCCTCGAAGCTCGGAGCTTCGAGGAAGGTGTTCACCACAAATTGTGATGAGAGACAAGACCGGACAACTAACTTTACAAAGTACTTAATGGTTAGGTCAATCTTATCACAACACGAATCGGAGCAATAGAGTGCGTATCGATACTCGTGCCAAGCACGCTATCGAATTCGTTAGCTGCGTCGCCTAAGAGGTGTTTGCTCGTGGAAGTAAAGCCGCGCAGTAGCGCTGTTTGTATCACTTTTTGTAGCATCTGGTTGCTGTTGCGCCTTTACTGATTATGTTGAAATAGCGTTAGCAGTGGAAGCAAAATTTAAAACAAGCAACGCCTCCATATTATATCAATATTTTATTAACCGCGAAGGTATAGGTCTGTTATGCTGAACAGTTTACCACTCATAGAAAACAAAAAAATGTACCAGCATTTGTTTGGGTCAGCTCCCACTCGACCCCGTTTAAACATTGCAGCCATCACCCGTATGTGGATAACCCTCCTGGTTACTGGTTGCGCGCTGTGGAGCTTTGGGCAAGGCCAAGCAGAAGCCGCGCCAAATGCCACGCAAGTCGCAGGTGATATTACCACCAACACAATATGGACGGCGGCAAATAGCCCCTATGAAGTCACCGACACACTCCGGGTGCAGCCTGGTGTCACTCTTACTATTGAGCCGGGGGTGCAAGTACTTGTTTCCGAACAGACCCATTTCATTGTCCACGGTTCGTTAGTGGCAGAGGGAGCCCCAGGAGCAGGAAACGACATCAAATTTTCTGGTTCCAATGCCCAGCCTGAATGGTGGTATGGCATTCAAGTGACCTATAGCGAAGAGCAGCCCGCCTCGGTTTCATTCAATTATGTGACTGTGGAGCATGCTGGCTACTATATCGTCGAAAACGAGGGTGCTTTGAAGGTTGACTATGGGTCAGGAACTATCCGTAACAGTACCTTTAAAGACAATAGCAGTAACGGCATCAATGCGTCATTGTATGGCCCGGTGATCCTGGAAAATATAACTTTTACAAACACCGGCTTGTACCCCATCCGCTTTGGCAATGGTGATTTTGACCCACAGATAAGCAATATCATTGCGACCAACAGCGGCACAGAGGGCGCAGGATCCAATGCTATCGCCTACAGCGCAATGTCCTGGGAGGAAGGGGAACTTCACCTGAACAAGACAGGGTTGCCCTATGTCTTTGAAAATGGCTTCACTGTACGGCAGGGCGGTCACGTCATCCTAGACCCAGGCATTGAAGTGCAGGTCGAAAATGCCTTTAGTGTAGAGGGTGAATTAACCGCGGTTGGCACTGCTGACCAACCTATTCGCATTACAGGTCTTAACAAGCAACCCGGTGGTTGGTGGGGGATTAATGTTAATGGCGACTTTGATGCACCTGCCACGGCTCTGCTGGAGCATGTGATTCTTGAGTATGGTGGACGGGCCGATTCTCCAAGCTCGGGGAATCTCTCTGTCAATACAGCCAGTGTGACTGTGCGCAACAGCGTCATTCAAAATGGTGGGCAACATGGGGTCTACAACTCTGGCGGCGCACCTGACGATGAGTTCGCCATTCTGATCGAAAACACATCCATCTTGAATCATGCCGCCAGCGCATTGCTTTGCACAGATGAATCCTGCAAGCAGACGCTGCACAACTTGACGGCAACGGGCAATGCCACCAATGCCGTTGTGATACGCCAGTCACAGTTAGGCGATGTCGTCTGGACTAAAATGGGCCTCCCCTATTTTGTTGTGGGCAATGCGGGGATTGGTCGGGATGGAACCATGGTCATTGAGCCAGGTGTGAAGGT
>JBBQIG010000600.1:0-3623 GCA_038324715.1 Anaerolineae bacterium
TAGCGCGCGAGTTATGGTATACAGGCAGCAAAGACTCTGCGCGCGTAGCAACGAATCTAGCGGCGAAGAGGGGTGTACCCATGGAAGCCTTTACAAATTTGCTGGGAACCAGCACATGGGAAGAAGCCGAGCAAATTGCACTGACAATGCAAGAACGCGACTTGGATAGCGTACTTGTTGTAACCAGTTGGTATCACGGTCGGCGCACGCTCTGTGTACTTCGCCATCACCTAGATGCCCAGCAGATAGAAAGTAACGACGTACAAATTTACTACCAGCCGGTGGGATACGAAAATTACGGCCCCGACAGTTGGTGGCTCTCAGAGAATGGACGCGAGGTAGTTTTCTCCGAACTCGCAAAATTCGGCTACTACTGGCTCGTCCACGGGTTGATGTTGCAGGATTGTTAACCAGCAGGAATTAAGCAGCATTGACATCCGCACTCACAGGCCCCGTTTAGTGCGATGCATGTCAAAGTAGATGCCGCTTCTGTAGGATAAACATTAAGGGGGGTGGATGCGCTTTGATGTACTCCTGGTTACTCCATCAATCTTATTGCTCTTGCACCGAGGAAATTGGAAACAGACGCTTGCTCGAACTACGCTTGTTGCGGTAACTTCTGGAATTGTTGCTTTGGCAGCCATTTACCTTAGCGGGAGTGGTATCCGAATGATCCTATCTTCTGCTGACAGTCATCGAGATTCTCTCAGTTCAATCATACGGAACCCCAGTAGTTGGCTCTTAAGTGGTGGCGCGATACGAAGCCACATGACCTTCTACACCCCCTTCCTATTTTCCATATCGCGTGAGCGAGGGTATGGAGAATTTTTTCAATATATGAAAGCGTTTTGGCTTGTTTTGCTCTTTGCGTGGTATGCCTTTCGAACCCGCCAAGCGACCTACCTCTTCTGGTCAGCGATCTTTGGCTATTTACTGATAGATGATGCGGCAGGAATCCACGAAAAGGCAGGCAACATGATTAGGCTAGGACTTGCCATTCCTGCACAGTTTGGGCTGCGGGGTGCCGATTTTGGTGAATTAACTTTCTATGCCCTGATGATGGGATCTCTTTTACTTCTACTTGGGGCCACCTACTATTTTGGCACGGCTTCCTTCCGCCGTGATTCGATCTATCTAATGGGGCTACTCGGCATCTTTGCCTTCTTTGCCAGCATTGTAGATGTGCTGCATATGTTCTTGAGAGAGACTGACTTCTTCCGCCTGATTGATGTTGTTGAAGATGGTGGCGAGATGGTGATGATGAGCATCATCGTCTGGTTTGCTATTTTGACGGTGACTCGTGGTCTGCAAAAGGGCGATGAGCAAGTGACCTAACAACATAGTCATTTAGCCTGCCGGATTGCACCTGATTGCAACTGGTGGCTACGCCATCGAGCATACGCTTAGGCAACGATTGAGGGAATATGAGGCGGCAATGCCTGATGAGTTTTCCCTCAATCGTTGCTACTCCTCCGTCTCGACGCGCAACACCTCGATCATGTGAAAGATGTCATCATCATCACCCATGTTGAAAAGGCTCAAATCTGTTCCGCCTTCAAGACCGTTGTTAAATGCTGCATCATCCACATCCACCACAACCTCTTTCCACTCATTGCTGTTGTACTTCTTCACAACCACTGCCGACTTTCCGCCCTCCGATTGGCTGTCGTAGCGCAACTCCCACTCCCCGCGGCCCTGATCCAGATAGACCACGCGGATCTGCGCGCGCCCATTTAATGACTGGGCAAACTCATCATTGAGGTCGAAACGCATAGAAGGAAACCCGGCATCGTCATTTGTACGTCGCGCCCATAGAATCGTCTCCACCCGTGTCGTTTTGGGTTCATTTCCACAGAACATATTGACACCACAGTAAACCACTTTGCCCAGATCGCTAGTGCGATAGGTGTACTCGTGGTTGCCGTCCTTCTTGCCCAGATACTTGCCAGGCTGTTGCCATAGATATTCACAGTCCCGAACTGAAAACTCTTTCTGGCACATATCAATTTCATTGCGCCAAGGCTTTTTCGAACTCCGTTTCACAATGGGTGTTAGGCTATCAGTTGGCCTTTGGTTATGATCGATACCAAAGAGCAACACAGATTGCTGGGGGCGATATTGGGTCATTAAGAACTCATAGTTCGTCCACATGTGGCGCGCAAACACTTTGCCGCTAAAGCTGTCTTCAGGATAGCCGCCACGCAGCGCAATCCATGCACCCGGTGAGGTCGCTGGATCGCGATAGGCTCCGGCATAGCGCGTTCCAAATTCCAGCGCTTCCCGATTTTCGGGGTAATTGACAGCGCCATGTGGCTGATGTTCAGGCGAAAACTTGTTATTGCCATAGAGGCCGATGAACTCAACGCCATAGTGCAGGTTTGCCAGAATCTCCCAGTAGGCATATTGAGCCAACAACGTCTCCGGCGATTTTCCCCCTGTCTCACTGGTGCCGCGTGTCTCACCACTACGCACCTTGCTATACATGTCATAGTACCAGCCTTGCGGATTGGGTGAGCCACTATGTTGATCCATCCACACGCCCTCACTGACAAAGCGGTCACGCGTTGGAAATTCCTGCCAATAGTTGCCCCCCTTGGCAGTAGGCACCGAGGGTGTCAGTCCCACCTCGGCATAGGCACGATCCAACTCTCGCTTGTAGGTCAGCGTGATCTCTTGTTGATAGCTATATTTGAGATATGTGGTTAGATCCACCTGATAGATTCTGCCATTCGACGCGGGGTTAAACTCTTCCCACGTCCACTCGGAAAGTTCATCATCGTTGGGCAGATTCTCCATCGTCTTCGCCATCACCTCGGCGCGCACAAAGGTAATGTCAGTCTGATCGGGCCGGGCATCATTGGCATCAAAGTCCGCCAAGTGGGTTGCAAGTGCGCGGATATACGCCTTGTGCAAATCGATATAGACTGGATCCCAGAACTGGAATGGATAGCAGCCATTGCCGTTCTTCTCTTTATGCGTAGCGACCTGCTCGCGGATCCAGGCAGGCCAATCTATGTTGGGACAATAGCCAGCAGGAATATCCACCATCGCTGGCTTGCCCGCTTGATTGATGATGAAGTCCAATTCCGAATCAAGTGCCTTCCAGTCAAATTCATTTGGCCCCACATAGGTCACATTCCAAGGGGCATAGGCCATGATCCCTTGAATATAAGGCCGTTGCAAATCGTCAGCACTGTTGTCCCCTTTGTACATCACCCAAATGCCAGCATTGGGATGGCGTGACAAAAGAGCTGACGCTTCAGCAGATGTATTGGCTTGGCTTGGCATAGAAGAAGCTAAAGAAGAAGCAAAGAAGCCTATGACGAGGCCGATGATCAGGAAGAAACGTCGAGTGCGACTACGGATACGACTATTCATGCGAATGTTCATGCAAGTGCTTATACAAGTGTTGATCAAGCTACGACGATACTGTTCACTCATTGTCTTCTCATTGTTGGTTATATGAAGTTGGTTATATGAAGAAACATAGTTGCAAGAAGAGCCGACAATGATGCCGGCTCTTCTCGTAAGGGCCTGTAAAAGTATAAGTCCGCGGATTGGCAAGAGGTGATGTACAATGGCGGCACAACACGAACTAGCCAACAAAGGTGAACGCAATGTCT
>JBBQIG010000601.1:0-3578 GCA_038324715.1 Anaerolineae bacterium
ATGGCAACGTAACCACCACATTGTCCTCTATATTGTCCTCCATATTGCATTCTATTGATCTGGCTTTTGGCGGCGGCGGTGGCGAGCAAGCAGGGAACGAAATGCACGTCGGGGATCAGCAGGATAGGAACCGCGTAGGGCACGGTATTGCTCTAGCCAAGCAGGATACAACTGTCTAGCCAATTCCATGTTGGCAAAGGCAGGGTCGGCTAATTGCTCCCGCACCCAAAGGTTACAGGCGAGGGGAGGCGCTCCACTATTATAACGACTATAAGTGAGGTCAGCGACGCTGGAAGAGACTGGGTTCGCATCGGCAAAGTGAGTAAAAAAGAGATACGTCACTCTCTCCAACGTCGCTGGGAAGGGGGGCCATACCCGGATATCCAGGCCGATTCCAGGTTGGCGAAGGGGCAAATAGGTAAGCGCCAATGCAACTTTGCGCGTTGGGATATCATGCGACATCTGTTCATTCACCACATAGAGCGCCACCGTCTCATAGGGCGCGGGCGCGCTGGCAGTGAAGGTGTGTGGCCCCAAAATGAGGGTTTCGGGCCACGCCAATTCAATGGCATACGTTCTAATTAGCGTGTGCAGCCAGACCACCAAAGCACCAGGGTCAGCGTGCAGGTAGGCGCAAAGTTGCACTTTCAAGTCCATAACGGTTGACGAGGACAGGCCGGCTCGCCTCTGCCCACCAATCTAGCACACATGTTCTAGTATTGCAATAGCAAATCCCTTAGAAAGATCATCTTATGGCGCGAATTGACGCTCATCTTCATGTTTTTGCTCCCCACTCTGCCCAATTCCCCCGTGAAGTGGACGAGACCCTGCGTGCCGATCGAAGTGAAAGCGCGGAAAAACTGTTGGCACTGATGGCAGAACATGCCATTGATCAAGCCATGCTGGTACAGATTGGGGGCACATCTACCGAACACCACACCTACTTGCTCGATTGTCTGCGCCGCTATCCCAGCCGCTTCCAGGGTATTGGCCTAATTCCAACAGAGATTCTCACAGGGCTGGCTGACCCTGCGGAGCACATGGCAACATTGGCGGCAGGCGGCATTGTGGGGTTTCGCTTGTTAGACTTGGGCGGCCCTGGTCCAGAGGGTGCCCCGCTTCGTGACCATCCAATCTATCCAGTGTGGGCTCATGCGACGGCGCACGACCATCTGATCTGGCTCTATCCACGCTTGGCGGATCTGGCCCTTGTCCCTCGACTCTTGGCGGAATTTCCCAGCAGCCGTGTTGTGCTCAACCACTTGGGCGTGACGCTCGATCCTGGCAACTTCTTCTATGACAAAACAGGGCGCCCGCGCATCGACATTGCGTTTCCGCCACCAATTCATCCACTGCTGGCAGAGATTGCAAGCTATGAGCATGTAGTGGTCAAGTTATCGGGACAATACGCCTTTAGCCACCAGCCCTATCCCTATCGCGATCTGGCAGAATGGCACCAAACGCTCTATCACTATTTTGGCGCAGATCGGCTGATGTGGGCGAGCGATTTTCCGTGGATTGTGGAATTACCGGGCTATGGGGCCTTACTCAAGGTGGTGGATGAATTATTGCCAGGGCTGAATGGCCGCGAGCGCGCTGCCATATTAGGAGAGACTGCCCATCGCTTCTTACGCTTTCCAGAGATTTGATAGCACCCTCTAGCTATATCTTAATACGACCATTCCCGTCTATACTAGTGCACGAGTGCAGCAAATTGACCGTTTTGTTCCAGAGGTTGCGTGGAGTGAGGGAGTTGGGTGAGAAGTATGGTGGTGCGCTGGTTCAAGAAGTTATTTAGCCTGCTGAAAGAGTCAATGCACCAGTGGAGTCTCGACAATGGTGAGCGTTTGGCCGCGGCTTTATCCTTTTACGCGATCTTCTCGTTGGCTCCCACGCTGATCATTGTCACCGTGTTATTGGGTCAAATTGTCGATCAAACGCTTGTCGAGTCGCAACTCTATCATCAGATCGAGAGAACAGTGGGAACGGATGGCGCAAAGCTGGTAGGACAGATGTTGATCGATGCGCGAAAGTGGGACAACAGCTTGTTCGCTAAGAGTGTAGGAGTGATTACGCTTCTGATTGGTGCATCGGGAGCCTTTGCCCAACTTCAAGCAGCACTCAATACCATTTGGGGAGTACGCGCCAAACCGAAGCGTGGCCCCATTAATTTTTTACGAACACGACTCTTTTCCTTTGTGATGGTGCTCATAATTGGAGCAATCTTGTTGCTCTCTGTGGTCATTAGTACCTCGCTGGTGTTGATTGATGGTTGGTTGATCCAGGTAAGGCCCGAACTCCATCTGCTCATTCATGTTGGCAATTTTATTGTCTCATTCGGGGTGATCATGTTGCTCTTTGCCCTGCTCTATAAGGTTGTACCCGATGTGAAAATTCGCTGGCACGATATCTGGGCAGGGGCAGCAGTCACCGCTGTACTCTTTAATTTGGGCAAATGGGGAATCGGCCTCTATTTTGGCAATAGCAGGTTTATAAGTGCATTTGGCACCGTAGGTGCATTTGTGGCGTTGTTGGTGTGGGTCTACTACTCCGCACAAATTGTCTTGTTTGGCGGCGCGTTCATCAAGGTCTTTGCCACACGGCGCGGTCGAGCAGTTCTTCCCGCGAGCCATGCCATCAATGTTATGTGGACATCGGATGACGCAACCCTGGTTGACTAACTCATCTAGTTGTCTGCCCAGAGTAACCAAGACAGAGTAAATCAAGACAGAGTGGAGCAGGCTAGAGTGGAGTAATAATTGCTTGGAATAGATGACAAAAGATGGCTGTCATTACTTCGGGTATGCAACTCGAAAGTTGTCATACCCCAGTAACAACAGCCACCTGTCAAGGAATACTTTTAACGACTAAGGTAACTTTGCAGGTTAGTTAGTAATGGTATCAGTGTCGGTAATACCTTCGCTGTCATCCATGCCTTCAGTGTCAGTCATCATATCACTGTCGTCCATGCCTTCAGTGTCAGTCATCATGTCACTGTCGTCCATGCCTTCAGTGCCGGTCATCATGTCACTGTCGTCCATGCCTTCAGTGTCGGTCATCATGTCACTGTCGTCCATGCCTTCAGTGCCGGTCATCTCTTCGCCAGCCATGATAGTTGCCTCTGGAGTCACCGCATCATCAGCAGCAGCATCATCAATTTCTGGAGTCGTTGTAGCTGTAGTGTCAACAGTACCAGTACCAGTTGGTGCACAAGCTGACAAAACCAGTGTTGCACCGAGAAGCATAGCAGCCATGCCTGTAGTCCATTTGGAACGAAGTGTTGTAATTCGGTTAGCTTCCATAGATCCTCACCCCTTACTTTAAGTAATTATAGTCCTGTAAGTTTGAGCAGCTATTCTACTGACCGCTGCCTAGTAGCATTGTGGCGCAAAGTAGAGCGAAGGGGTATCTATCCTGGTTCTCTTCTCAGGTAGAACCGAGGATACATCTGTGGAGGTCAATTTTTTGCTTTATCTATATCTATATCTATACACGAGAGCCATTTTTAGGGTAAATTTGCTTGTAAATCTACCCGCGTGTGGGGAAATAGCCCTTAAAATCTCGAGTTTCCCCAGGAC
>JBBQIG010000602.1:0-3564 GCA_038324715.1 Anaerolineae bacterium
ATTGGGTCGCCAATGCTCCTTGCCCTCTTTGATCCATTCAAGCAGTGGATCGTTCATCTTTGCCATGTCCAAGAAGAAATGCTCAGTCTCGCGCACTTCCAGTTCAGTATTGCCCGTGATCTTGGAACGTGGGTTCTTCAACTCCAAGGCATCATAGATGCGCCCACAGTTATCACACTGGTCACCGCGCGCATCGGGATAGCCACAATAGGGGCAAGTCCCTTCCACATAGCGGTCAGCTAAAAATCGCTTCGCCAGCGGATCATAGAGCTGCGGCTGAATATCTTTATAGATATATCCTGCCTCCAGATGCTGCAAGAACATCTGTTGGGTAACATCCCAATGATTCTGCGTGTCGGTGTGGGTGTAAAGGTCAAAAGTCAGACCCATCTTCACACAGCCATCAAGGAAAAGTTCGTGATATTTTTCAATCACTGCTGCCGAAGTAACGCCTTCTGCATCGGCTTGGAGCGTAACAGGCGTGCCGTGGGTATCCGATCCACTCACCATGAGTACATCATTGCCCACCATACGCTGGTAACGCGCAAAAATATCGGGTGGCAAATAGGCACCCGCAATTTGACCAATATGCTTCTCGCCGTTAGCATAAGGCCAAGCGACGCCCACTAAGATTTTTTTGGCTTCAGTTGTCATTGTGCTGCTTCCGCCCTCAAAGAATGATTAACCACCCCGCCTTGACGATTTGCTGTCCAGGCTATACCAGTCCCACGCCTTGCATAGGTTACAATCTGCGTGTATCGGAAATTCGTTAGACGCAAATTATAGCCAAGCTCGAGAGGGATGGCAAAGCGAAAAGCTCTATAGGTGCTATAAGATGAAAGCCTTTGTAGTAATGGGCCGTACACTCAAGGCGGCATACGATGAATTGTTTCTCTGTGTTTTCCTCAGTATCATTTGGTGGGTGGGCACACTCCTGGTTTTGCCTGCGGCACCGGCAACCCTGGGTTTGCACCATGTTGCCAACCGCATAGCGAATTACAAGCGCGTGGATGCTTCCTTTTTCTGGGAAGCGGCGCGCATGCACATCGGTCGCGGCTGGTTGCTCTATCTGATCAACCTCCTGTTGCCGGCCATCATCACCACCAGTATCTTCTTTTACCTGGGTACAAGTGGCTGGCTGCGCGTTTTTGGTTTCATCTGCATTTGGCTCTTGATCTTCTCTCTGATGATCGGCCAATACTACTTTCCCCTTTTCTGGCAGCAAGATGATCCCAGTATTCGGCTAGTTCTGCGCAATGCTGTGTTGTTGGCATTGCAACATCCGCTCTACACCTTCTTGATGCTCCTTTTCCAGATCTTGTTGCTGGCAATTAGCATCGCCATCACGCTACCCTTGTTCTTATTAGCGCCGGCACTAATTGCCATCAGCGCCAACTTTGCCCTAGCGGGCATGTTGCAAGAAGTGGGCTTGGCTCCCCAGCCGCCTCAATCTGCACCCCGTTAGCCGCTGTTGCAACGACTGACAACGTTCATTACAACGTTGCGACAGCTACAATTACAGCTACGAATTGGGAAATTATGAGTAACGCCACCGATGATGCCGTAAATGCTGCAAGTAGTGACGGGACCAGCCGTTACCGCGCACGCTTCGCCCACCTAGCCCCCGATCACTTTCGCTCCCGCTATGGACTATGGTTAAGCAGTATTGGCCTCGGTACATACCTTGGGGGCGTTGATGTACAGATCGACGATTCTTATGTCGAGTCGATTCAAGGGGCGCTGCGCCAAGGCTGCAATGTGTTCGACACCGCCATCAACTACCGCTTCATGGCTTCAGAACGAGCCGTGGGTCGTGCGCTCAAAATGATCTTTGCCAAGGGTGAATTTCAGCGCGATGAGGTGGTGGTTTGCACCAAAGGTGGCTTCATCCCCTATGACACCCATGCCCCTGCCGATTGGGCGGCGCATCTGCAAGAGACCATCATTGCCCCTGGCTTGGCAAGCGCCGCCGAGATCGTTGAGGGGAGTCACTGTATCGCGCCCGACTATCTGAGCAATCAGATCAGCACCAGTCTTGCTAACCTGGGGTTAAAGACGCTGGATGTTTATTATCTGCACAACCCAGAGACGCAACTGGCGCATATCAATCCAACCGAGTTCATGGATCGCCTGCGTCGCGCTTTTACACGCATGGAAGAGGAAGTAGAGAAGGGGCGGATTCGTTTTTATGGGGTGGCAACGTGGGGCGGGTTTCGTGCCGAAGAACATGACCGTCAATACCTCCCCCTCTTTCTGCTGGCAAAAGTGGCACAGGAAGTGGGGGGTGATCAGCATCGCTTCCGCTTCGTCCAGCTTCCCTACAACCTAACCATGCCCGAAGCCTTCACTTCGAACAACCAAGTGCTCGAACGGCTTGATGCCGAGAAGCGAATTCAGCAGGTTCGCGTGCCACTCCTCGCCGCAGCCGTGCAACATGGCATCGCTGCCATGATCTCGGCTCCTCTGCGCCAAACGCAAGTATTTGGCAAAGTACCCGCTTCAGTTAAAACAGCGCTGCTTCCAGCCGAAGGCGATGCACAGGTTGCGCTGCAATTTGTACGCAGCACGCCCGGCGTCACCAGCGCGCTGGTGGGAATGCGCCGCGTGGAGCATGTGGAAGAAAACTTAGCGTTGGCGGCAATCGACCCCTTGCCACAAAAAGAGTTCCTCAAACGCTTTACCCGCCGCCCTTAAACCAACCCCGCCTCACGCGCCCGCACAATGGCTTGGGCGCGATCTGCCACTTGCAACTTGCTCAGAATATTACTGACATGATTGCGAACCGTCTTCTCGCTGAGTACCAACTTATTGGCGATGTCGTTGTTCTTATGCCCTTGGGCAATCAGCGTCAGAATCTCACGTTCACGCTCGCTTAGTTCGGGGAACAACCCGCTCAACCCCTGCTCAGGGCGCATCGAATGAAAGAAATCAACCATGCGCGCCGCAATTTGCGGGCTAAAGATGGCGGCTCCATTGGCAACGGTGCGAATGGCGGCTAACATCTCCGTATGGCTCGCCCCCTTGAGCATATAACCGCGCGCACCCGCACGCATGGCTCCAAAAACAGAGAGATCATCCGAGAACATAGTGACCACCAAAACGCGCACATGGGGGCTTGCGAGGACAATGCGGCGCGTGGCTTCAATGCCATCCAGCCCAGGCATCTGTAGATCCATCAGGATTAGATCTGGCTGAAGCTCGGCAGCAAGTTCAACCGCAGCGTCACCACTGGCAGCTTCCCCAACCACTTCTGCCGCAGGATCCGCCAAAAGCAGCGCACGCAGACCATCACGAAAGAGTGGGTGATCATCGACAATTAAGACGCGTATTGTTTCCATGAAGCTTCTCCAGGTGAGTTCTGTCCATTTGGGACCTGCCCGTTTGAGATTTGTCCGCTTGTGAGTTGTGAAATTTGCATCTTGCGCCCATCCGCACCCTCACGGGCAGTAGGAATCGGCAGTTGAACACGTACAATAGTTCCCTTGCGTTTGTTTGGCCCAACACTCATCGTCCCCCCCAACTCTTCGGCGCGTGCACGCATGGAATGAAGCCCAAGCCCACTGC
>JBBQIG010000603.1:0-3563 GCA_038324715.1 Anaerolineae bacterium
CCTCATCTTCTATTTGGGAACAACTCTATTTTCTATCTTGTCACGTAGTGCGCTCTGCGTAAGGTGCGCTCCATGCCTTGCCCAAAGCAGGCGTTCACGAAAAGTATCGCGAGTCATACACATCAATCCTTCTTAAGCAACCCTTGTTAAAGCAGAAGTACAGGTCATAAACCAGCTCTTGTTGGTCAACTTAACTTGAATTCAGATCAATAGAATTCAGGCACAGATCTGGATTGAACAGATTCCAAAGTAGTTTGTGCACCCTTACCGTCCCGCGCCATTGGCTGGTGCGAAAAGTTGGGTCTGCCCAGTTTCCCCATCAACAGCAAGATCGTCAAAACTAGACCTATTCCAGCCACAGCAGGTGTCCAACGCCTGATGATGCGCAAGGCAAAAAAACCCAGCCGCATCTTCGCCCGATCATTCGCATGTGGGAATGGCCCCGCTGGCACCGGCACCCCTAAAAAAGCACAGAGCGGCTCCCACCCCTGTTTCACATCAAAGACAAGCAACTTCTCCGCAGGCACCGTTGCCTGTACCTCAGCATTCCAGGCATTGAACACGGCAATCGCATGGGCACGATCTTCAAATTGTCCGTCAAACTGTCCTTCCCATAGTAGATGATTTGTCATTTCGTACAAATCTCTAGCCCACGGCAACCAACGTGCCCAGCGCGGCAGTGCCTGCAACATCGGGTAAATTGTTTCATAGGTGCTTTCATACCAGCATTCTGGATCGCGCACGCTCAATATCACCTTGGCGTCGGGATAGACGCTCATCAGTTCTTTGTAAAACAAGCAGCTTGGAAAATCAACTGTGGCCTGATAGTCACCAAAAAACGCAGGCCAATCCACCGTTTCCCCCTTAGCCGCCGCTTCCCAGAGCTTGGGATGGGAAGCATGTTTGAACACCTCGGTCATGTGATAGCAAGGATCAAAGCCAAGCTGCTCGAGTGCAGCCTTCAGTGATTTCGTGCCGGTGCGACCTAAACCAGCTCCGATGATTTCGATGGTCATGACATTCCCTTAAAATTCCGGTGCTGGCAAAATCACCAGCAAATTTTCTCTGGTAGCGCATCATTAGAGACAAATAATTTTTGCACCAGCAGACTTGAATAGTTCTAAAATCTATTGCAAAGAAGCTCTGTCCAAAAAGACCACTGCCGACAAATTACGTGGATTGTCTGGATCCAAGCCCTTATCCATTGCACGCGCATGCGCCATACTCTGTACAACGGGTAAATAGAGCACAGGCATTGTCCATGCGGGCAGATCGTTGGGCAGGTGAACGGTGACATGACCAGCATTCGCCTTGCCCGGCGCGAGCGAGATCGTCTTGCCGCCCATCTCCGCCATCTCCGTAAGCACCGCCGCTTCATGGGCAAAGGTCTCTGCCCCAATCATCCCCACCACCATGGCGTGTTCATCGACAAGCGCCTTGGGACCGTGGCGAAATTCCAAGAAATGGTACGCTTCACTAGAAGTAATCGACATTTCCTTCATCTTGAGCATAGCTTCACATGCAAGTCCATACCGTAGCCCTGAACCCAAGAAGAAAAAACGTTCTACCCCCGGCTCAGTCCCCCAATGGGTTGCCATGCCATAGGTCATCTCAATCAAAAATTTGCAAGCATCGGGCACTCGTCCCAACGGGGTCAAATCATGCCCGCCCACCAATGCGGCCAATCCTTGCGCCGTAAAGAGCATGGTGCTAAATGAAAGCGTCTGGGCAATACTCTGCTCTTGCGCCATATCGGTGAGCAGCACAAAATCGCTCTCTAGTGCAACGGGTGTATCCGGGTAGCAGGTAATCCCCCAAACGGCCTTGCCACCTAGGGAACGGAATTTGTCCATTGCCGCCGCAGTCTCAGTCGTTGTGCCAGAGCGAGAGATTGCCAGCAGAAGCGTTTGGTCAGGTCGAGAGAGAACTTGATTGGGAAAGAGGGCAATCTCCGACGCAGGCAGGCCGCGCGCGGGAATACCCGTCAGGCTCTGCAACAGTGCGGCGACCGTTTGCGACAAATAATGAGTCGAGCCACAGCCCGTTACAACAATCTGTTGAGGCTGAACGCGGCCCCAAGCGGCGAGTATCTCCTCGCGCCGCTCCAGCAGGCGAGCATAGGCAGCAGCCCACCCATCAGGCTGGCTTACAATTTCGCTCAAGGTATGTTGTCCGCGTCCGTCTTCTTGCATCGCCATGATAAACTCTTTCTTTGGGGTTAGCCACGACAAATTAATAAGGCTTAATAAGCATGAAGTAGCTTGATGATAAGATAAAGGTAATACCGTACAAGAAATGTAGGAGTTACAGCCCTTGTAGAAAATCAAGATAAAAAAGATCAGTTGCTGCAGCAATGTTTTACTTTTGAACAGATTATGACCAGAATCATGAACAACTAGAATACATAGTAACCCATGAGATCGGTCATAATTATGCGTCACTTTCAGCATATCGGCTACAATTACCGTCCTTTAGTCTCTCTGCTACCGAGTCTGCTAGCGAATGTATGGCATGAAAGAAATTCCAGCCCAGGATGAACACCTATGTTCTCTACAACGCCCCTATTTGACATCCTGACCATCGGCGAGATCAACGTCGATCTGATCTTGGGTCACGACGCCCAGCCCATCTTCGGTCAGGCCGAAAAAGTAATCGATGACGCCGCGCTGACCGTGGGTGGCTCTGGCACCATCTTTGCAATGGGCGCGGCCCAGTTGGGTCTACGTGTTGCCTATTGTGGCGTGGTGGGCGACGATCTCTTTGGTCGCTTCATGCTCAATCATCTCCAGCACCGGCAGATTGACATCAGCGGTATTATCATTGACCCCAGGCTTAAAACTGGGTTGAGTGTTATCCTCAACGTCCCTGGTGACCGCGCCATCCTGACCCACTTAGGGGCCATTGACGCGCTGCATGCAGAACAGGTGAACCCGACGCTGCTCGCCCAAAGTCGCCACGTTCATGTCACCAGCTACTTTCTGCAGCACAATTTGCGTCCAGGGCTGGCAAAGCTCTTGGCAGAGGTGCGAGCGCATGGCGCAACGGTCTCCGTTGACACCAATTGGGACCCCACCGAGCGTTGGGATGACGGGCTACAGGAAGTATTGGCGCAGACGGATATTTTCTTACCTAATGAACAGGAAGCCCTCGCACTGACTCGTGCCCAAAATGTGGAAGAGGCGCTCAATCAGTTAGCGGAAACCATTCCCGTTGTAGCCATAAAACGCGGCCCCGATGGGGCAATTTGCCAGCAAGGAACAGAGGTCGTGTCCGATCCTGGCTTCCCCATGCAGGTTGTAGACACCACAGGCGCAGGGGATAGCTTTAATGGCGGCTTCCTCTATGGACTGCTTCAAGATTGGCAATTAGCTCAGGCGCTCACATTAGGCTGTGCCTGTGGTGCACTCTCAACCCAAGCCGCTGGTGGAACTACTGCCCAGCCAACCCTAGCCCAGGCTCAAGACCTGATCTACCAGCGAGGATGACCCTAAGATGACCACAAAGATGAGTCTGCATGCTTCAATCCCACCACTCAGATCTGTCGTTCGCACGCTGATTGAACT
>JBBQIG010000604.1:0-3563 GCA_038324715.1 Anaerolineae bacterium
TGCGCGGCGCAGCACTTTCCACCAGCATAAAATCGCACAATTCCTGATAACGTTCGATTGCAATGATCGCCCGCCGCCAATCGAGCAAGTTGGAAAAGTCCAATGACTTAATCTCTACCCGCCCACCAAAGCGGTCGGTGAACTCACCCAGAAAAGCTTCATCCGCCTCACGATTAACCCCTACATAGACACGAATTAAGTCGAAGCCCTGCGCCAACATCTCTTCCACACGCTGCAAATTGCCAGGGACTTCCTCAACTGAGCGCATGCGAAAAATAGGATAACAGACGCGCATCTTGTCACGCAGTTTTCCACCCAACAAGTGGTAGACAGGAACCCCCGCAGCACGCGCATTCAAGTCATGTAACGCCAGGTCAATTCCCTGGCGCACCAATCCAGAGCGGCTATACATGTGCCCTTCGTCGGGGAAAAAGCGGATCAGATCATCTTCAATCTTAGCAATATTGCGTCCGTCTTTGCCCCGCAGCAATTCGTTTAACATGCGCTCCAACTCAGCAATATCAAATTGATACATCGGGACATGAGAAAGATCACTCATCTCGCCCCAACCCACTTCGCCAGAGTTTGTCTCAAGCTTTACAATCAAATGTTGGTTCGCAATTCCAGTCGTACGCGGTGTTGCGACCGGAAAAAGTTGAACACGCCCGATCTTCATCCACTGCACCTTTCTCAGCACGATCTTTGCCACAAGTAAAATTGTTTGGAAGTTTCACGCCCCCACGCACAGCTCGCAGGTCGTTGCACACGCTCAACTATTGCACACAACTACAGTATTGCACGCAACTATAGACTATAACGGTTAGGGCATTGTATGGCTTTTATATGGACAAAATTTCTTATTGGATCGAAGAGTAGCCAGTTATCTGTTTTAGGATGGGATATACGCTGTAGAATACTCTCTTTGATAGCTGTTTAATAGCCGTAGTTTAGCCCGAATAGAGTAGAGGAGCAACTTAGTTACAAGCCAACGGGAGTGTAGCCAAATTCACGCAAGAACCCAGAGACAGGTTGGCAGGAAGCAACTGCAAATTTCAGCGTTCCTTGGCGTACATTGCGCCCACACGCTCATCACCAATCCAACTAGATTGGCCTCAAATAGGGTTTGCATTACAATGAAGGTGGCGTTGGGTTTCCCACGCCAGTCTAACCTCTGCCTCCCTGGCGCACAGCGCCAAAGTACCCAATAGCTAGCAAGGAACCAAATTTCATGATTAAGATCGCGGAAGCTCTACCTCCCCGTCCGTCACCGCTGTGGCGACTCGTCAAGCAGTGCGGTGTCGACTATGTGGTCGGCGGCATGGATATGAGCACCCTCAACACAGCCAAGACCAAAGACGATCTACCCTGGGGCTATATGTCCCTGCTACGCGCCAAAACCGCCTATGAAGATGCAGGTTTCCACTTTGACGTGCTCGAAAGCCGTCCCCCCCTGACCAAAGCCAAACTCGGCCTACCCGGTCGCGACGAAGAGATCGAAACCGTGGTCGATCTGCTCACCAACATGGGCAAGCTCGGCATTGGCGTCTGGTGCTATGAGTGGATGCCCGTATTCAATTGGATGCGAACCTCCACCACCGTACCGTCGCGTGGCGGTGCCGTGGCAACAGGCTTCGACTTCGATTTGATGAAGGATGCGCCATTGACGGAATATGGCATTGTCACCGAGGAGCAACTGTGGGAGAATCTCAAGTACTTCCTGGACAAAATTATTCCCGTGGCAGAGAAGAACAATGTCCTTCTCTCCATGCACCCGGACGATCCCCCACTCTCGCCCATTCGCGGCCTAGGGCGCATCATGCGCAGTGTTGACAACTATCGCCGCCTCATCGACATGTACGACACGGAAGTCAACGGCGTCACCCTCTGTCAGGGCAACTTCACGCTGATGACCGATGACCTGCCTTCGGTCATTCGCGAATTTGGCAAGAAGAAGCGCATCAACTTTGTCCACTTCCGCGATGTTCGCGGCGACGCCACAAAGTACGTGGAGACCTTCCACGACGAAGGCAAGACTGACATGCTCGCGTGCATGAAAGCCTATAAGGACATCGGTATGGAAGGCGTTCTGCGCCCCGACCACGTGCCAACGATGGAAGGTGACAGCAACGAGAATGCTGGCTACTCCGCAATTGGTCGCCTCTTTGCCATTGGTTACATCAAGGGGCTGCGCGAAGCAGTCTACGAGCAAAAGGTCGAGAACTAAGCGCATGTAAGTAAGTGGGGTCTGCGCCTCACTGGTTCAGGATCGTCCGGTGTGGCGATCCTGAACCACTCCCCTATCCATCCGCTAGACATTCTGCCCCTTTCGTTCACCCAATCCTGTAGAGTATGCCTTAAGACCAGCAACCAGAGGGAAATCTCTATGAGCGACCTGATTTTGATCGACCGTACAGACAGCATCGCCACCGTCACGCTCAACCGCCCGGAAAAGCTCAATGCATTAAACAAAGCCCTATGGATTGCCATTAACAGAGCGATGAACGACTTATCAGCCGACTCCTCATTGCGTTGCGTCGTCATTCGCGGGGCTGGTGAGCGTGCCTTTTCTCCCGGTGCCGATATTACCGAGTTTGAGACTGAACGCTCTAATGTGCAACAGGCAACGGCCTATGGCACGCAAATGCACCAGACCATGGCAGCTATCCGCGATTGCGCCCACCCGACCATTGCCCTGATCCAAGGCATCTGTGTCGGTGGTGGGCTGGAACTCGCCTGTATGTGTGACTTACGCATTTGTGGTGAATCGAGCCGCTTTGGTGTGCCCATCAATCGCATCGGCGTCATTATGGCTTATCCTGAGATTACCGCACTGATTGACCTGGTTGGGCGTGCCACGGCACTGGAGATCCTCTTAGAAGGACGCGTCTTTGGGGCACAGGAAGCCAAAGAAAAAAGGCTGGTGACGCGCGTCGTCCCCGATGATCAGGTGATCGAAGAGACCTATGCAGCCGCTCGACGCATTGCCGAGGGCGCGCCCCATTCCAACCGGCTGCATCGAAAGTTTGCCCGTCGTCTGCTCGATCCAACCCCCTTGACAGCCGAAGAGCAGAACGAGGGCTTTGCCAGTGCAATCTATGAAGATTATCGCGAGGGCTATCAAGCCTTTGTAGAAAAGCGCAAACCGAACTTCAAGGGGCGATAAGCATGTCAGGCGAGGAGATAGCAGGCGAACAGACCAGAACGCAAAACAACGGCCCATTGCAGGGGCTAAAGGTTATCGAAATCACACACATCATGGCAGGCCCCACCTGCGGCATGATGTTGGCGGACATGGGTGCCGACGTGATCAAGGTGGAGCGCTTGCCCGGTGGCGATGACACACGGCGCACAGTCCCACCGACAATTGATGGCGAATCGGCAGCATTCATGATGATGAACCGCAACAAGCGCGGCATTGCCCTGGATTTGAGAAGCACAGAGGGACGCGCCGTGTTGCGTCGCCTCATTCTTGGCGCAGATATCGTGGTGGAAAACTTCCGCAAAGGGGCAATGGAGGCATACGGTCTTGGCTATGAGAGCTTGCGGCAGGAGAACCCCGGTCT
>JBBQIG010000605.1:0-3549 GCA_038324715.1 Anaerolineae bacterium
GCATTACGCCGGAGGGGTTGGCGAAGACGGCACGGCAACTATTGGGATAGGTGACGGTTAGAGTCGTCGCCTGATACAAGCAGTACGCCAAAGCGCATGCGAGATCGTCGGCACGGCAGGTCTTCAGCCGACTTCCCACAACAGACTGGGATTGAAATCCCAATGGGGTAGAAGATACGATGGCTTCCCAATACATCCTGGCAATCGATCAGGGGACAACCAACACAAAGGCCATTCTTGTGGACGCACGCGGCGCTGTTGTGGCCCGGGCATCACGACCGCTGGCGGTGAGCTATCCCCAATCGGCTTGGGTGGAGCAGGATCCGGTTGCGCTGTGGCAGAGTGTGCGAGAGGCCGTCGAGGAATGCTTACAAGATGCGCCTGGTCTGACGGCCATTGCTGTAACCAATCAACGTGAGTCGGTCGTGCTTTGGGAGCGTGCCAGTGGGCGTCCATTGGGGCCATGTGTGGTCTGGCAATGTCAACGGGGCGCAGCATTCTGTCACGAATTGGCGGCCCAAGGGCTTGAGCCAATCCTGCGCGAGCGCACTGGTCTCACTATTGATCCGATGTTCTCAGGCAGCAAAATGCGCTGGCTGCTTGAGCATACCCACGATGGCGCGGCGCGGGCCGCGGCTGGCGAGTTGTGTTTAGGCACGGTTGATAGCTGGATCCTCTTTAATTTGACCGGCGGACGCGTCCACGCTTGCGATATGACCAACGCATCCCGCACCCAACTCTTTGGATTAGATCAGTTGGATTGGGATGACGAGCTATTGGGTATCTTTGGGATTCCGCGGGCCGCGCTGCCAGAGGTCCGCCCCTCCAACGTGTTGTATGGTGAGACGGTTGCCAGTGGCAATCTACCCGGCGGCGTCCCCATTGCCAGCCTCATCGGTGATTCCCACGGCGCGCTCTTTGGGCACGCAGGCTTTCAGCCGGGCGCTATCAAGGCGACCTACGGCACCGGCTCTTCCTTAATGACGCCAACCTCCACGCCTGTGATCTCGCAGCAAGGTCTTTCCACAACAGTCGCCTGGGCGCAGGCGGCAAAGGACCAAGGCGTCAATGCAACCTACGCCTTGGAGGGCAATATTTATGTGACGGGCGCGGCTGTCGAATGGCTGGGTCAGTTGCTGGGTCTGGTAAATCCCGCACAGGAAATCGAAACGCTGGCGGCAAGCGTGCCAGACGCGGACGGAGCGTATTTGGTCCCAGCTTTTGTGGGTTTGGGCGCACCCCACTGGCAAAGTGCCGCCCGTGGCTTGATGACCGGCTTAACACGTGGCAGTACATCTGCCCATTTGGCTCGGGCCACGTTGGAGTCGATTGCCTATCAGATACGCGATGTGTTTGACGTGATGCAGGCTGAAGCGGGTACGCATTTGCAGTTTCTGCTGGCCGACGGTGGCGCCAGCCAAAACGATCTGCTTATGCAGTTTCAAGCCGACATTCTGGGCTGCCCCGTTTTGCGCAGTACGTCTGCGGATGTCTCGGCGCTGGGCGCGGCCTATCTAGCCGGATTAACCGTGGGCTATTGGGCTTCAGAAGATGAGATCGCGGCGCTCCCCCGTCCGCAGGATCGCTTTGAACCCCAAGTAACGGCAGCCCGGCGGGGCTATTTATATAGTGGCTGGCAAGACGCAGTAGAGAGAGCCGTATTTCGGCCAACAGAAAAATAAATCGGGCGCGTGAAGAACGCACTCGTGTACATCCCCACACCCCAAGACAAAAATTGCTAGCGCGTAGCCGCAAAGTTTAGTGTTGTCCGATCCCATATTTGATAGTACCGCTGCGCTGTGTTGAGAACACAAACGCAGCGCAAACCCATTCAGGCGAGGAAAGCAAACCGATGAGCATACAAGCAACGTCAACGTCTGTGGAACAGTGGAATATCTTTGAAGTCTCGCTCAATGGACCCTCGGATGGAAATCCGTTTCGGGATGTGCAGTTGAGCGCTCAGTTTAGCTATCAAAACCGCGTGGTAGAGCCAGATGGCTTCTACGATGGCGATGGCGTCTACCGCGTGCGCTTTATGCCCGATACGCCGGGTGACTGGCGCTTTGTGACCAGGAGCAACGTGGCGGAGTTGAATGGACAAATGGGTCAATTTACCTGCACGCCAGCCAGCGCAGGCAACCACGGCCCGGTCAAGGTGCGTGATATCTTCCACTTTGCCTATGCCGACGGTACGCCCTACTACTCGTTTGGCACCACCTGCTATGCGTGGACCCACCAGGGCGACGAACTGGAAGAGCAGACGTTGGCGACGCTCAAAGATGCCCCTTTTAACAAACTGCGTATGGGCGTCTTCCCCAAGGATTACATCTACAACGAGAATGAGCCTGTCTATTACCCCTTTGAGCGCAGCGACGCTGGCGAACATGATTTTGACCGCTTTAACCCTGAATGCTTTCGTCATTTTGAGCAGCGCGTGGGCCAATTGCAGGCATTGGGCATTGAGGCCGACATCATTATCTGGCACCCCTACGATCGCTGGGGGTACTGTGAGATGGATGCCGAGCAGGATTATGCCTATCTGCGCTACTTGATTGCCCGTTTGGCCGCCTATCGCAACGTCTGGTGGTCGCTGGCGAATGAGTATGATTTCCTGCTTGACACCAAGCCTATGAGCCGCTGGGATCGTTTCTTCCACATTTTAGAAGAAAAGGATCCCTATCAACATCTGCGCTCGATCCACAACGGCCATGTAGACATGAATTATGATCACACCAAGCCGTGGGTGACCCATGTGTGCATCCAGAATTGGGATGTGAAAAAGGTGAAAGAATGGCGCAATGACTTTCGCAAGCCCATTATCAACGATGAATGTGAGTATGAAGGCAACATTCCACGCCCGTGGGGCAATATCAGCGCCCAGGAATTGACGCACCGTTTCTGGATTATGGTTGTGAATGGGGGCTATGCCGGGCATGGCGAGACCTATATGCACCCCGAAGATGAACTCTGGTGGGCTAAAGGGGGCATTTTGCGGGGGGAGAGTTGGAAGCGCATCGCCTTTCTGCGCCAGATCATCGAGGAGGGTCCGGCGGGTGGGCTGACACCACTTGCGGAAAGTTGGGTATGGACCCGAGTCTCTGGCGGGCGGAACGGCGATTACCGTCTATTTTATTTTGGCGAGCACCAGCCGCGCCAGTGGGCCATCGGTTTGCCCACCGATGAGGAAGTCGCCGATGGCAGTGAATATGCCATCGATCTGATCGACACCTGGAATATGACCATTACCCCCCTTAGGCCGGGGCCACTGCCGGATGCACCCGCCACGCGCGGCGGTGTCATGCGCAAGGAAGCGGCCTTTGGGATTGAACTACCGGGCAAGCCCTACTTGGCTGTACGTGTGCGTAAGATGTTGACGTAGTTGAAAAGCAGTCACAACGAAAGGAGGTGCCAAGCAAAAACAGATCATAAGTTTCCAGAAGTGTCGGTAACAAATTCGTTTCGACGATGTACTTGTGACTGAATAACTTCGAGATCTCGCTCCCCTTTAGCTGGATAAAAACTATTCGTTGCTTCTAGCAAGATCACAAA
>JBBQIG010000606.1:0-3543 GCA_038324715.1 Anaerolineae bacterium
TCGGAACCCCTCCCAATGGGCCTTCTGTCACTAACACAGACACGGAAACGGTTCCCGCAATTGCTTTGACCCTGAACAAGATAGCCTTGGATGAGAACTTTGCAGAAGTGGGCGATGTACTCCGTTACAGTTATACACTGATAAACAGTGGTAAGGTGACGTTGTTTGCACCGTTCACAGTGACCGACGACAAAGCGCCAGTCACTTGCCCAGTTGATCCAGCAAGCCTAGCCCCCGGTGAATCACTCACCTGTACAGCAAGCTACACGGTCACCCAAGCGGATGTGGATGCTGAATCAGTGACAAACCTTGCCACTGCCACGGCGAAAGATCCGCAGAATAATGATGTCACATCCAATCAGGAAACTGAGACTGTGACCCTCTTGATTGACCCGACCAGCCTGCCCGAGGGTGAACAACCACAAGCTGGACAACTCATGTTCCTGCCGACGATTCAAACCCAAGAATAATTTGGGTAGCAGTGCAGCCTTGCTGCAAACAACGAAGGATTAACCAAAACAACAGAGCCTCGGGCAAAACGCCTGGGGATCTGTTTTCATATACAGTTTGGTTAACTTAAGCGTTTGCACACCCCTTGTTTGCTTCAAATTTGGACAAGGTGCTCAGGTCGTTTTAGCGGGTATTGGCCTCGACCATCGGTACAGATCATTAAATTGGATGGTAATCAAAAACTGCTCAACCTTTCACAGGTTGAGCAGTTTTTGAAGTACAAAGCAACAGGCAAATTGCCACTATTCGTCAGCAATTGCCACCTTAATCACAACTTTTTTCACCGGCTCAGGAGAATCAACGGCGACTTGCGGGATATGCGCGTCGACTGGCATCAAAATTACAAAGGTGCCGGGCTTCATCAACACATAGCTCCCCTCACCCTTGAGCAAAACAACATCCTTCTCAGCATCATACTCACCCGCCTGCAAATGCTCTAGATTGGCATAGCCCATTAACTCCCGGCCCTCTGCCACATACTGAATGTCTATATATTTGCGGTGTGCTTCCCAAACGCCTTGCTCTTTAGGCTTGGTGTTGTAATGCTGCACCAACGCAAAAACTCGATCACCATCCAGGTCAATGCGCCCTGGCTGCAACTTTGTCGCATCGTTATCCTGCAGGAACTGTAATCCAGAAGCAAGCCGCGCCGCCAGCTTGAATGATCCCCCATGCTTTTGCAAGAGACCATTATAGAAATCGGAGTCTACGCTACTAAGTTGATCAACAATCATGAGAGTTTTGCTCCAAATCAATGGTTGGGCTAGCCATCTGTCAGAGCAATTTCCTGCGACAGAGGGTCAGCTTGGTGAATTTGAAAGAGTAACTTTACCCCTTCACCGCACCCTCGACCATGGCACGGAAAAAGATACTGCGTGTGAATAGAAATAATACCACGACAGGCAGCGCAATCAACACGCAGGCGGCTGAAATTACTTGAAAGTTGATAATATTCTGGCTCAGGAAATCATAAAGGCCAAACATTGCCGGCTTCAGATCATTGCGTGCAATCAGCAGATAGCCCGCAATAAATTCGTTCCACACATTGACAAAGGTCAAAAGGAAGATGGACATCAACCCTGGCAGTGCCAGCGGCATTGTAATGCGCCAAAGCGCACCCAACGGGCTACAGCCATCAATAAAGGCGGCTTCTTCTAACTCATGCGGGATGGTATCGAAAAAGCCCTTGGCAATCCAGACGCTAAGTGGTAAGAAAAAGCCCAGATAGACCAAGATAATGAAATAGCGATCATCATAAAAAGGCAACTGTGCACGCCGCAGATCCACCCCCATCTGATAGAGTGCCAATAAGTTGGTCAGCAAGGGGATCCCCGTGGTGGCGAGGATGAACACCATGAGTAGTGTACGCCCCCGAAAGGCGTAACGCGAAAAGGCATACCCTGCCATCCCTGCCAACCCGACCACCAACAGCGACGAAACCGTTGCATAAAGTAGCGTGTTAGGCACATAGGTACGTATCAAATTGCCCGTCAGTGTAAATGCCAAGGGCCAACTATTGGTTGGCTCGGGAGCCAAGACACGCTCATACCCTTCCACAGACCATCGACAAGCCGTAATGTCAAAGCTGCTATTCGCAGTGTCACAGGGGAGAAAGACCGGGGGCTTGCGAATGACATCGCGTTCACCTTTGAAGGAGATTACCACAGTCGTTACCACGGGCAACAGCATCACAGCACAGATCGCAACGAGGAGTGCATTGACGCCCCATCGTTGCCAGTTGCGCCGCACATAGTGTGTTATATCATCCATATCTGCAGAATTCTCTTACTTTCGCCTGGGCTATGTCCTAAGTGTATCCCTACTCTTCTGTGACTACCTCTGTGACTATTTCTGTAACAACCTATAGCCAGCCAAAGGACTATACCTCTTGTTGCGAGCGCGTAATGCGTAACGTCCCGATGATCAGGAGCCAATTGACCACGGCAATCATCATTGCCAATGCCGCAGCGCGTCCGAATTCAAGTTGGTTCCAGCCGATGGAATAGAGCAGGTAACTCAACACCTCGGTGGAAGTTCCAGGCCCACCACTGGTCAGACTAAAAACCATGCCCACGCCATTCATACCACTCAGGGTAAGGCTAAAAAGCGCCACAATCATTGTGGGCAGCATCAAAGGCAGCATGATATACCAAACCACCTGGCGCGGATTGGCTCCATCTATGTTGCTACTTTCAATCACTTCGACAGGAATCGTCTGAATCGCTGCCAAGAGCAACAGCGTGATAAAAGGCAATGCGCGCCATGCTGAAGCAATGATCAAATAGGTCATGGCAGGGGCTGGCGGGAAAGGAAAATCACCAAACCAGGGACGAGGCGGCACAGCCGTCAGAATCGAAAGACCATCTGGGGGGAAAAGCGCTGGGTTCTGTGTAATACCCGACAACAGACCATAGTCAGGCACAACCAGCAACCGCCAAACGATTCCTGCAATAATATCGGCGATGACCCACGGAATGAAGATTAGGGTGACATAAAGACCCGATAGGCGCAATTTGCGGTTGAGCAGCAATGCCACAACAAACCCTGCCACCAACGGCAGCGTGGTATAGCCAATTAAAAAAACGATGGTATGCCCCACACTCTCGGTAAAGAGACTCATCTCTGTCAATCGCTCATAATTACGCAGCCCAACATACTCCCATCCATCCGGCTGGCGCGTCTGCAAACTAAGCCAGATCGTGTAAAAGCCTGGATAGACCTGTGTGATTAGCAAAACGACCAATGTGGGTGCAATCAGCCAGAAAGGCAGCGAACCACGCAACCAGTTACGACGGTTACGACGCAAAATTGAAGCCGCTGGAGAAGGAATAGACACAACACGACCTCATAGAGTTAAGAGTAATAGCGAAAACGCTAGGTCAGACAAGAAAGGTAGATAATAGCAGGGCAAGGTGACAAGCCTACTTTGCCTATCACCTTGCCCACTATCACTTGCCCAATATCACACTGCCCAATATCACCCTGCCCCAAACAGAACAGTTACCGTCTATCTACACTGCAATTTGCCATCTA
>JBBQIG010000607.1:0-3534 GCA_038324715.1 Anaerolineae bacterium
CTGCATGGGTCGAATGATAGTGGTTTTGACCGCAGCATTGATGCCCACATTAAAAACTTGCGGCGCAAGCTGGAAGATGACCCCGCCGATCCGCGCTATATTCAGACTGTGTACGGCATTGGCTATAAATTTGCCGAGGCAGGCCCCTTTGTGGAGAAGGTAAACGGATGAGCTGGCGCGAGCATTGTTCCCGTCGTCGCTCACGTAGGGCACATGGGCAGTCGGCGCATCATATCCCCCTTTATTCTGAACATCATGCTGAACATTGGCAGTGGCATTCAAGTGGTGGACCTCCGCCGTGGGCAAGAGCTGATTGGACGCCCAAGCGCCGTCTCTTTTTTGTGCGCTTTTTGTTCTTTGTCATAATCCTGGTGGGGCTGATTGTTGGAGGAATGGCTGTATTGGCCTCTCTCTTCACCCGCTCCTATGGTGGCAACCAATCCATTGTTCTGTTGGTCTGGATTAGCGGCTGTGGGCTGGCGCTGGCGTTGCCCATTCTTGCTTTTGCAATGGCAGCGCGCGTCTTTCGCTCCTATGCAATCCCTTTGGCTGATATTATGGATGCTGCGGAAGCAGTGACCGCGGGAAATTTGGGCGTGCAGGTACAGGAGCAGGGGTCGCGCGAATTTCAGCGATTGGCGCACTCGTTTAACCGCATGACTGCTGAGTTGGCGCGCACGGATCAACAGCGCCGCAACCTCACAGCCGACGTAGCCCATGAACTGCGTACACCTTTGCATATTATTCAAGGCAACCTGGAGGGAATTCTCGACGGGGTTTATGCGCCGACGCCGGAGCATATTGACGCTACCTTGCAAGAGACGCGCACGCTGGCGCGTTTGGTGGATGATCTGCGCACGCTTTCGCTGGCAGAATCGGGGCAACTCCCCTTGCATCGCGAGCCAATGGATGTGCATGAACTCTTAGCCGATGTTGCCACAAGTTTTAGCCCCCAGGCCGAAAGTACCGGCATTGATCTCACCGTGGTTGCCGATGCCAGCGTCCCCCTGACCCTTTATGGGGATCCAGGGCGGCTGGATCAAGTCTTAAGCAATCTCGTCAGCAATGCGTTGCGCTATACATCCTCTGGCGGCTGCATCACACTTGGCGCGCAACTTGTTCATGCACAAGATCGGGAACTGATTGAGTTAACTGTGGCAGACACGGGCGAGGGCATTGCCGCTGATGACCTGCCCTTTATCTTTGATCGTTTTTGGCGTGGCGACCGCGCGCGTACGCACACCGGGGGCGTGGGGAGTGGACTGGGGCTTGCCATTACCGGGCAACTGGTTAAAGCGCATGGCGGCACCATCGACGTTACCAGCGCCATCGGTCAAGGCACTACTTTTACGGTAACACTCCCCATCGAGACATTATCCACTGAGTTGCCTACTGAGTTGCCAAGCAATGGCGATCTCAAAGAGGCAGCATAGCAAGTTTCAACTTGATGTTATTTGCACAGGCGTATTTGCACAGATGTAACTCGGCACTTCACGCTTGCTTATACCTGCCTCGAAGCCCAACTCTGGTATGTGGGCTTCGAGGCAGGTGCGATCCTCGATTGACTAGGCGTTAAGGTGCAGCGGGAGCCGGTATATTGAGGATGTCGATGCCTGTCGCTTCCTGACCCGCGGTCACCACAATATCAATGCCCAACCCCTGCCCGTTGCCACCCCCACAAGTGTTCTCTGTAATGCCTGGGGCAAGAATACAGACTTGATAACGATTCGGGGCTAACCCTCTGAAGCTGTAGATTCCGTTGGCATTTGTCACCGTAGAGGCAACCAATGGATATTGAAACTGTGCTGGATCTCCCACGCTCTGATAGAGATTCACAGTTGCCCCCTCTACAGGCGTGTCATCGGGGCGGACTATGGTGCGTACCACAGAACCACCCGCTGCGAGCGTGCTGTTTGCATCGAGAATGGTCTGGCGCGCCACTCCATCTGCGGGATTGCCGATGACGAAGACCGCTGCGGTGGCAAATGTGGGCTGGTCAGGCGCATAGATTGTGGCATAAAGCTGGTTGGGGTCGCTCACTCCAACTTTATATTGTCCTGCGGGTAATCCACTGACTGTATAAGTCCCTTCCGCATTTGTCGTCGTTGTGATCCACGGTGCGGGGGCAGTGCAGCAGTCGAATCCTGCTGGATAGATGGAGACTTGTAGATCGGGTTGCGGCGCGCCATCTACGATGACTGCACCGCTAATCGTGCCATAGGGTACATTGGCAATGTAGGGGGTGATGTCCAGATTGATATCACTGGCAACAGTTCCCGTTAGCACTTCAACATCTGCCGCCGTTTCGAGCGTGGCTCCCCCATAGAAGATTTGCACAGGCAGATCGACCTGAACTTGAACGCGGTAAGTTCCGCCTGCCAACCCTGGAATTGTGTAAGCCCCTGTGGCTGCAACAAGTGAACCCGACCCTGCAAGTGCCCAACCACCTTCCGGGGTAAGGTTATAGGCTGTGACTTGACCATTCATACCGGCGTTCACACCATCAATGGTGACATTGCCTCTGATCTGCGAGGCGAGTTGGATTGTTGTCTCAACGGTAACTACACCGGCGCGATCGAGAACGATCAAGGTAGGCTCAGCGGCATCGGCTGGCTCTCGATAGGTGCGTGGACGATAGGTTCCCGCTGGATCGGTGAGTTCCAGTTTGTAACTACCAAAGGGCAATTCGTCGAAATGGAAGTTTCCCGCCGCATCAGTTTCGGTGTTCTGGGGCTGTGGCGCAGCAAAGAAGTCCACATTTGGCTGTGGAACGACTTCTACAGCAACGCCCACGGCAGGCGTGCCGTCGGTGAGCACTACTGTTCCCGTTATGGTGGCTAAATCGGCCCTGTCGCCCAGTGTAATCGTCACATTGCTAACAGGCTGCCCTGGAGTTGCCACAACATCGGTGCCATGGATGCCAAGTGCTGCATTGTTGAAACACTCATGCGCGCTACTACGCAGGCTGGTTGCTTCGGCACAAACGCGATAGCTTCCCGCTGCCAGTCCAGTGAAATCAAAGAGAACGTTGGTTTCGGTAAAGCGCTTGCGTTCGATCAAGCGATATTGGCGCAGTTCCGAGCTTAAAGCCAAATTATCACCGGCACTTAAGCGCGTGGTAATTGGCGCAGATGTCACTCGATAGAGCGTAACCGTGCTATCAAAAGGTGAGGGGCCATCTCTCCAAGTAAGCGTGCCAGAGATCTGTGCCGCTGCATCAACTTGAAGGTCAATGCCCTCTACAGATTGTCCCGTGAGTGGGATATCCGACGCAACTTCAATGTCGCCCGCGCTGGGGTAATAGACAAAGGCATAGAGACCATTGGGGTCTTTCACATGCAGCCTGTAAAACCCAGAGGGCATCCAGGGGAAGCGATATTCGCCCAACTCCGTGGTTGTGGTTTGGCGTGCCTGAATCCATGCATCTTGTTGTCGCCGGTAGGCTGTGACCACCATTCCGCCCACGGGCGCACCATCAACATTGCGAACGACACCACTCAAGCTCGGCAACACTACGGGTTCCAAGAGCGCGGG
>JBBQIG010000608.1:0-3529 GCA_038324715.1 Anaerolineae bacterium
GCACTGGACCAAGTTGTTGAGGCGGGTGTTGATGTTGCTGCCACGCAGTTGCCAACTTGGGTTCAAGCTGCTAGATGTTGAAAAACTCGATCCGAGCGACAGCCATCAAATGTGTTGTCGGCGAAATCCAGACGCGAGGCATTACCCGTCTCAAAACGTGCAGAGATCGTCGTCATTTTTAGTTTGGCTCTTGCCTCTTCAATTAGCTTAAGACTACTGTTGATGCCGATCACTTCCCCTGTGTTCCCGACCATTTTGGCTAGCTCAAGTACATCATCGCCAGTCCCACAGCCGACGTCTAAAATGCGATGCCCTTCTTGCGGATCCAGAAGTAAGTAAGTCTTGCGCTTGAAGGCTTTTACTCCATTGCGGTGACGGCATCAAGATATTGTGCTAAGGATGCCGGATCTGCAGCGGCATCAACCTTTTCCCAATCTGATGAAAGTGGCGCAGTTGTCATGGCGGCTCCTTTGAAAATAGAGATAAAGATGGGGATCGTTCAGTTTGTCGGACGCGCTGGTTCGCGCAAAACTGGTGAGGTATCGAGCAGGCGCGTCACCAAATTCCTACACCCATGACTTGTTGCCTCCGTGAATGCTTTTGTAAAGGCATCTGAACGCGCATATTGGGCAGCGTGGTCCATGCTGTCAAACTCATAGAAAACCATGACTTGCGGCGTATTTCGCAACAGGTCACGGTAGGAGCGAACTTCCACAATTCCAGGTTGCTTAAGCGCTATATTCTGGACTGTATCGAGCGCCCATTTTCCATATGCCTCTAGCTGATCCGCCATAGGCAGATCATAAGTAACCAGGACAGCAGCCATTTGATATTCTCCTTCTGAAAATAGTGGAAACAAAACACAGTGATGCAAACATCTAGTGAATGAAGTTTGGTATGGCGATACTATTTATGGCGGGAACGTTTATGGCAGGAAGGAACTATCAGCACGGGTGCGGCCTTTGCTGCCAACGTTACGTTGACAAACCCATGGGGCGGAAGATGGTCGTGGTCAACAGATTGTTGGCTACTGTCATCCTCTTGGTAATCGTACCTGATAGAGAGAGACTCTGGCTGTGACATTGGAAATTAGCCTCGAAATTAGCCCAGAAACCTAATAGGAAATTCAAGAGATTAATTTGTCAGCGCGGAAGGAACATTTAAGGGAGGTCGAAGCGAGAGTATAGACGAGTTGTGGAGTATATCTGCTTCACGTGTGAGTATAGCATTCGTGATTTACCACTGTCAATAAGATTTTTTGCATAATCGGCATAATTGACAAAGTCGTCAGAAGCGCATACCATTTTCACATCCCAAAGATTTTTTACCCCGCAACTCTATATTTACCTGACTTCTGAACCCGTTCAGCTTTGTTCACGGATTTGTTCACAAAAAAGGATAGACAGGAGAATCTCCCATGGCACGTCTTAGTCCAGAACAGGTAGCGCAATTTGAGGAGCAAGGCTATCTGGTTGTTGAGGGCCTTTTTGATCCTCAGGCGGATCTTGACCCCATTATTGAGGAATATAAGGGGGTGCTTGACCGGCTGGCGCAGGATCTTTATGCACGAGGCGAAACGACTTCCCTGCATGATGAGCTGCCTTTTGGTCAGCGCTTGATTAAAATTTACCAAGAGAGCGGCAAGGTTCATGCACAATATTTTGACTTTTCGTTGCCGCAAGGAGGCGTGACGGAAGATACGCCGATGTGGGTGGGGCCAGCAGTCTTTAGCGCCTTGAGCAATCCGCAATTGCTGGATGCTGTAGAATCTATCCTTGGGCCTGAGATCTACTCGAACCCTGTGCAGCATGTGCGGATTAAGCCGCCGGAGCATTTAACGCCGCGTGATGCGAAGGGCAATGTCCAACTGGGCGCGACTCCCTGGCATCAGGATAATGGGGTTGTGCTGCCGGAAGCAGACGACACGGATATGCTCACGGTCTGGTTCCCGCTGCTCGATGCACCCGTTGAAGCAGGCCCTTTGCAGGTAATTCCCTATAGCCATCGCGATGGCATCCGCACGCATTGCCCTGGTGGCGTGGGTGGGTTGGCGATTCCTGACCAGTTGTTGGAGATGGATCAGACGGTGCCTGTTCCGCTTAAGCGTGGTGATGTGCTCTTGCTCACCAAGCGCACTTGCCATTCGTCACTTTCCAACGTGAGTGAGAACATTCGTTGGAGTTTTGACCTGCGCTATAACCCGATTGGTCAAGCGACGGGACGCGGTGCATTTCCTGGCTTTGTGGCACGCAGTCACAAAAATCCAGAGCTTGAGCTTCACGATGCAGAGAAGTGGGCAGAGCTTTGGTATGCCACACGCAAGCGCATGGCGGAGGAGAATTACAACCAGCCCTTTAACCGTTGGGATGGCAAGGCGCTTGTTTGTGCGTAGAGTGTGGTGTGGGGTTTGCAGGTGTGACCTTCCTCGGAGCCACCCAAGGGGTTCCCGGCTCCAAGGAAGGGGTGCTAAATAGAGTGACAGGGGAGTGGCAGATGACTCTGTGCTACTCCCCTGATTTTTTATTGGGGAATTACCAGGGCAGAGGAATGTCTAGGTATTCGGCAATTTCTTTCAAGCGCTTGCCATGCGATTCGCCGATGGGGACGCCTAGCTCGCGATATTCGCGGTCGCGCTTGGCTTCAATGGCCCCGGGTAGGAGGCTTTCGCTGTAGCCTTCGAGCGGTTGCAGGGTGTGGACTTGCCGGATGTACTCGTCCATTTCGGCCTTGAACTTTTCGGGCGAGATAAAGAGGTCAATGCGGAAGGCGATAATCAGCGATCCTTGGTTTGCACCCGACCAGGTACGCGTGGCGCGTGCTGTGTCAACGGGTACATCTGCCAAGAAGCCACCCCATGATTGGCAGATGGCCCCCATCCCGGTTGAGCGAAAGGCGATGGCAGGGGCTAGCCGTGAGATTTCTTCGCGGTGGGGTGACGAGACGTAGAGGTCGTGAATTGCGCCAAAGTCCAACACCATCGATTGTTCTTCGTTGGCAGGCGAGAGAAAGGAGTGGGGCGAGCCACCTGCGGCGGTGACGTAGGGATCACCTGCTTGTAGCAGCAGTTGATGACCCGATGTGACATAGCCTAATAGATCGTGACCCAGCATCATGCGCGTGTAAAGTCCTGCTGCGCCAAAATGACCATGATTGCGAGATTGTCCGATGGCAATGCCTTGCTGCTTGGCCTTTTCAATGGTTGCCAAGGTCGCCTTCTGGGCAGGGAAATAGCCTAAGCCGCCATCGCCATCATAGATGGTGCTAACAGGCGTTTCGGCGGCAATGTGAACATTGGGCTTGGGGTTGAGGATTCCTTCGCGCATGAGCCGCGCATAGGTGGCGATCTGTTGTGTGCCGTGGCTAAAGACGCCGCGCAGATCATTGTCACTGAGCATTTGGGCCAACAATGCCGCGTCATCGGCGGGCATATCGACGGTGAGACAGGCGCGCTCTACAAAATCATACAGATCTTGATGCGAGAAACGAAAAAACTCGGAAGGTGGTACATTCATAATGCTTTATTCTTCAC
>JBBQIG010000609.1:0-3524 GCA_038324715.1 Anaerolineae bacterium
GGCTGGCTTGCGCCAGTTGGAACTGCCCGTGCATATGCGTGCGCGTATGGCTGGGGTTAGTTCTATCAATTCGTGGAAATCGATCTATTATGCCTTTAAGGTCTCGCTGGCAATGGTCACGTCGGCTTTGAAGGAGATCGCCCCAAGCAAGCAACTCTTACTGACTACCACCCAACCTAATCATACAAATGGCAATGGTTCCTCTCCTGTTGATCCTACGGTAAATCATGCTAATGGGCAACACGCAAATGGGGCAAATGCAACCTATGCCAACGGCGCTGGAACCAACGGCGCTGGACCAAATGGTGTGAAGGCCAATGGTACCCCCAGTAATGGTAGTAATGGTGTGATCCCCAACGGCACTGTTGCTCCGACCGTTGCCCCTAATGGGACAGAGATTGTTCAGCCGACGGGCGTGGAATCATAGGCAGCAGAGTAGCTGTCTGAGGAGTGGAGTGGATGCGGATTCCGATTGAGCAACAAGTGATCGCAGTGCTTTTTGGCATTACACTGCTTTGGATCACAGTACAACTGATTCGCAAGCATCGCCTGCGCGAGGAGTATGCGCTGGTGTGGATGGGCGCGAGTCTTGCCATTTTTGTTTTGATTGTTGTCGAACCCCTGGTTGGGTTTCTGGCACGCTTGTTTGCTGTGACCTACGCTCCTACACTGATTTTGGTCTTTGGCATTCTTTTCTGTGTCGTACTTTTGCTTTCGCAGACCGTGACGATCTCCTTTCAAGCGAATCGTATTCGTGATTTGGCACAGAGTGTGGGCATGTTGGAGTGGCGGTTGCGTCATATTGAGCGCAGCTTAGCGGCACATACACCTGTGCCACCCACACCCACGGAGTTGCCTGTTCCTACACAGAGTACACCATTACAGAGTACATCTATGCAAAACGGAACATTTGAACCTGCGGATATGCCTTCTGGCGTTGCTGCTCCGCTGACTGCCTCCGTTGTGCAAACCAAGAGCGCACACAATGGTGAGCGACCCAATAAGGTGTTGGTATTAGGGCTGGATGGTGCGACCTTTGATCTGATCAAGCCGTGGGCTGAGGCGGGCTATTTGCCCACTCTCAAGCGGCTGCTCGATGAAGGCGCACATGGCTCGTTACGCAGCACAACACCGCCGATGACAGGCCCGGCATGGACTTCGTTTGCCACGGGTGTGAATCCTGGCAAGCATCGGCTCTATGACTGGATTGCACGCGATGAGGGGCGTTACACCTTCTCGCCCGTGACCGCGCTGGATATGGAAGCGCCCACGCTCTACACGCTCTTGAGTGATGCGGGGCGACGGGTCTGCGCGTTGAATGTGCCAATGACCTATCCACCGACGCCCGTCAACGGCGTAATGGTGTCGGGTCTGCCTGCACCGAGCACCAAAGTCACTATTACTTATCCTCAGAATCTTTACAATGAGATTTTGGAGGCAGTGGGTGACTACATCCTCTACCCGGATCCTGGTCAAGCCTACTCGGATGCTGGGGTCGATGCGTTCTTGCAGCGGCTTTACCGCACCACGGACTTGCGTATTGAGACATTAGATTACCTGCGTGGTCGTGAGGAATGGGACTTTGCCATGGTCGTCTTTAACGGCACAGATACCATCTCGCATGCAATGTGGAAGTATATGGACACGACCCACCCCCTGCATGATCCTGCCGCAGCGATGAAGTATGGCAACGCCATCCGTGACTACTATTCCTATCTTGATGGTAAGTTGGCACGCTATGTGGATGAACTGCCGGATGACACCACGTTGGTTGTGATGTCGGATCATGGCTTTGGCCCCTTTCACAAGTTTATCCATGTCAACAACTGGCTTTTGCAAGAGGGCTTTATGGCAGTCAATCCTGGTCTGCGGACTAGGTTGAAGCGCACGATGTTTCGCCAGGGCTTCTCGCCCATGAATGTCTATGACAAACTCATGCGCATGGGGTTGGGTACGCTCAAGCGCGAGGTGGTGCGTGGTCAAGGGCAAGGTTTGCTCAAGACGCTTTTCCTCTCGTTTGAAGATATTGACTGGAGCCGAACACAAGCCTATTCGTTGGGCAATGTGGGGCAAGTCTACCTCAATGTGGTGGGGCGCGAACCGCAGGGTTGTGTGCAACCGGGCGAAGAATATCAGCGCGTGCGCGAGGAGATTATTGCCAAGTTGCTCACGCTGCGCGACCCTGATACAGGTGAGTTGGTGGTGGAGCATATCTATCGCCGCGAGGAGTTGTATCATGGTGACTATCTAGAGAAAGCACCCGATATTGTCTTCTTGCCACGACGCTTGGAATACTTTGGCTTTGGCGAATATGAATTTGGTTCGCACAAGATCATCGAATCGATGCGCCGCGGCATCTCTGGCACCCATCGCATGAATGGCATTTTTATGGCCTATGGCGCAGCGATTCAGCCCGGCACGGTGGTGGAGAATGCAAGCTTGGTTGACTTGGCTCCCACAATCATGCGTTTGATGGGTGAGCCAGTTGCCGAGCATATGGACGGACGCGTGTTAGAAGAAGCATTAACCCCGGACGTTGGGGTTGCGCTGGCGCAACGGCGCGCGACACGCAGCCAAAATAGCTCCAAGAATGGCTCTTATAGCGAGGGCGCTAGCGGGGAAACCCTGAGTGCTGAGGATAAGAAGATTCTGGCAGAGCGTCTGCGTAACTTAGGATATGTGGGCTAGCCGATGTCTGCTGCGCCGCTCAATGCATTTACGGTAGACCTGGAGGAGTGGTTCCAGGGGCTGACCAGCACCAACAGCCAAGTAGAGCGGTGGGAGAGTTTTGAGAGCCGTGTAGTACCGGCTACACAATTTTTGCTGCGGGTGCTGGCTGAACATAAGGTGCGCGCTACCTTTTTTACGCTGGGTCACGTGGCAGACCGGCAACCGGCGTTGATGGAAAGCATCTGCGCCGACGGTCATGAGCTAGCGATTCATGGCTATTACCACCGTTTCGTCTACCGTCTGACCCCTGGTGAGTTTGATACCGAGGTGGCACGTAGCATTGAGGCGGTGATGCGCGTGAATGGGGAAGTGCCACAAGGACATCGCGCTCCCTATTTTTCAGTGAATGCGACAACGCCTTGGGCCTTTGACGTGCTGGCACGCAATGGCTTGCGCTATGATAGCAGTGTTTTTCCCACCCGTAACATGCTCTATGGCTTCCCCGGTGCGCCACGCCTTCCCTATCGGATGGTGGAGCAGAAGCTTTGGGAGTTGCCAGCCTCGACTGTGCGGTGGGCAGGGAGAACATGGCCGATGTCGGGTGGCTTTTATGTGCGTGCGCTGCCCTATAGCGTTACCAAATGGGCGCTGAAACGGCTGCAACGAGCCAGTGAACCAGCAATTTTATATATCCATCCGTGGGAACTGGACTTAGGACAACAGTATAACCAGGTCACCCCACGCGAACGAGTTACCCATTATCACGGGCGGCGTGGTCTGGCTGCAAAGCTCCATCAACTTCTCACCGACTTTCGCTTTGGCCCCATGCGTGACCTCGTGGCAAGTTTAGAGGG
>JBBQIG010000610.1:0-3521 GCA_038324715.1 Anaerolineae bacterium
TCATGCGCGGCGCTTACTTGGGGCAGCAATACTTCTTTGGGCTGGGCCAAATGAAAGAGCAGCCCGACCACCACCGCAACCAGCATGCTAAAGATCACCCGCCCCCAAAGCAGCGGCCCCCAGCCAAACGCGGCATAGGTGCTTACAAAGACCACAGGGTTGACCACGGGAGCCGCCAACAAGAAAGCCGCGCCAATCGACAACGGCAATCCCTTCTCATACAGCCGTCGCGTCACCGGAACCACACCACATTCACAAACAGGGAAGATCATGCCCATCAATGCGCCCGCCAGCGCCGCAGGCAAAGCCCGTTTGGGCAAATAGCGGTCGATCATGCTTTGGTCTATGAAAACCGCAATCAGCCCTGACACAATCGACCCTGCCAGCAGAAAGGGCACAGCCTCAATGAAAATACCCAAGAAGATGGTGACAAAAGTCTGAAAACGTTGAAGCAGATAATCGCGGCCCACGCCAGCGATCAACGTGTCGGCAAAGATTGCCGCCAACGCCAATGTCGCCAGTCCAATCGTCAAAACCCAGCGCAGCCAAGGCCGTCGCTTACGGGGCAGCACTGTGACTGTTTGCGCCTCGTCTAGTGCAAGGCCATCCAGTGTGGTTGGTTTACTCCCTAACATGTAGGTTTATACTCCCAAGTTGTAAGACCTATACTGGCTTGCATTTGGCTTGAACTGGCAACCAAGTATAGGTGAACGACATCATGATCTCTGTGACCAAGCTCTATAAGTCCTTTTAGCAGGTATTTCTTAGCAGATACTTCGACAAGTTTCAACAGTCCGCTTTTACGCCAGGCAAACTCTCCTAGAGATCAACTTCCTGCTGCCCTGTAATCAGCACGACCTTGTTATTGTCGTTGAGCGCAGCCAACCCACTTAAAAAGCTCTGTATATCAATACCACGTTTAGCCTCCACACTATAAACCAACTCCAACATTGTTCCGGCTTGGACTGTCTCAAGCGCAACTAACTCATAGCGCACCAGATAGCGCTCAAAGAGATCATCGAAGAGCGTTGCATAAGGGAGATCCGTTGGCAGTCGAATTTTGAGCAGTTGGCTTGATGCATCTTTGGCAAAAAAGTTAAAGCGATCCATTGCCCATAATAATGCACAGATGACTGCAGTTGCGATAACCGCCAATAAATAGAAGCGCGTGCCACAAGCCATGCCGATACCCATGGCAAAAAAGATGTATCCCACATCACGCGTCTCTTTAACCGCATTACGAAAGCGCACAATGGAGAGCGCGCCCACCAAAGTAAACGCGCGCGCGATATTGGAGCCAATGACCAGCATGATAACGCCGACCACCATTGACATCAATATCAGGGTCTGCACATAGGACTGTGAATAGGCTACGCCGCGGTGCGTGCTGCGATAGGTGTACCCAATCACCGTTGATAAAACAAAGCTCAATACAATGATGAAGAGAACATCATAGGCACTAAAATCGCCTGAACTCTCTTCTAAGGATGCCAACAAACTGCTAAAATCCATATGTGCCTATGTTCTCGGTATGCTAATTTCTGGTAAAACAATTTGAAGGGGCCAAACAAATCAAATTAAGCATCACCAGCGAATAGCTCACTCACTGGCGTAATTCTTGCGCCCATAGCTCCCATAACAAAATGTTGTCGCCTCGTAATGGCTTGGCTTTTCTCCAATACAAGACAATATTTACTAATGCGGCAAAAGGTGCAGCGGTGACGCGCCACAAGTTTTGCTACCCATTGTGGCACATTGTGATTGGCCTTTACTTCCAGCACCGCATATTCAGCGCCGAAGACTTGTTGATTCACTGCAAAGCCTGTAGAAAGCAGCGACAGATCATGGACGCGCCCGCGCAAGTTAGTATCTAGCGTAATCCGCAAGTCCGGTGCGTGCGGATCGCCTTCAAAAGCCATACGATCATACGTGACAACAGCGGCTGGACGCAATTGCAATGTACGGTAGAGATAATACGCCTCATGCAAAAGCGCACTTTCTGCCCCCGTGCGCGCCAAACCCAACGCATGATAGCCATCCAGGTTCTGCGCTTCATCATAAGTCAACACCACGCGTCGCTTGCGCATCAATTTATTAATGCGCTGCTTAATCTCCAGAAAAGTGGGTGTCTCTGGTGTAATCGTGCTATCGCCATAGACGCGCACACGCATCTTGCGACGGCTGCGGTGTCCATCCAGCTTGTCCCAATAGGCTTTGTAAATAGGCGTGTCATAATACAAACTGGTAATCGGATATGTACCCAATGCACCGCAATGGGCATCGAGTTCCAAGGTTTGGCTTAATTCAGCCACCAGCGGCTCAATTTGCTCACGGCGCAACAGATATTTCAGTTCATAGCGTAATTCGTTCTTGGCACGCATCACTTATCCGCCACCTATTTCATCCCTATTTCATTCCTGTTTCATCCGTGCCAGGAGTTCCCAAGAGCGTTCTGCTGGCGCGCCAGTGATTAGGATTGCTCATGTCAACACCAGGCGTAACGAGCACCAAAGAATCACCTGCCCCATCCGCACTCAACGGCCAACCGTCATCGTCACCATAGGAAACCTCAAGCCAAAGCTCACCCTGAGGCGTATAAAGCGACAACGTCTCCCCCTTATCCGAAAGCTTGCCCCCATACTGTCCATGCATTTCAGCTTCGGGATAGTGGCGTCGAAAATCCTTGAGATTACGAATCAAGACGAAGTGTTGACCGGGCTTCAAGAGAGTCCCTTGCTCAAAGCGAAAGTCAATGCCCTCAAAGTAGGCACCTGACAGATCTGCGCTGGTATTGCCCACATTTTTGAGTTCAAGAAACTCTGCTTGCTCATACGCAGGGGGGTGATACATAATTTCGCTAACCACCACTTGAGCTTGCTCGCTGCTCTCGGTAAACGTTGCTTGTTGGAGCGCACTCCACACATCATCCACAAGCACACGCGCCCGCAGCGTACTCGTGGTGGTAATTACTAGCGGCGCATCATAAAGTTGGGCAACAGATGCAACTTCGCCCGTGATAGGGCTGCGCGGGTCGCTGCTATCCAACGTGTAATAGAGAAGCCCCGTCGGGGCAGCCAACGCAACCTCAGTCCTCTGCGCAAAATTCTCGCCACGGCGTGAAAGCGTGGGCGGCTCGATGAGCGGGTAATTGCCTGCCTTGCGCGCCAACTGAATGAGGCGCGCCGCATTGCCCTCCATCTGCATTAACACATCGGCATTGGCTGCTTGCCAATCTGCCAACGTGATTGGCTCGGCATAGCGCGCATCTCCCCATCGTGCAGATTCCGCCACAATCGCGTTTTCAATTGTGCTTTGCAGCAATCGCCAGCGCGCCATAGATGCGACATCCGTCAATGCGCCCTCATTGTACAGATGTCGATAGAGCCTGTCGGCAAAGGTCATGCGAAAGTCTGGATTGGCCCACACCGCAGTAAAGAGCAGCTTAACCACATTCGGATGGGGCGCACCCTCGACAGTTTCCCCACCCAACACGATTTTGGCACCCCCATCCCAGGTCGCTT
>JBBQIG010000611.1:0-3514 GCA_038324715.1 Anaerolineae bacterium
CATTGTTGACACACCGGGACAATCCTTCAACCCCCTCTTTATTTATGGCGGGGTTGGACTTGGCAAAACACATTTGTTGAATGCCATTGGCAACAGCTTGCGCCAAAAAGGTTTCCGCATGATCTACTGCTCTTCTGAGCAGTTTACCAACGAATTGATTAGCTCCATTCGCAACCAAAGCACCGAACAATTTCGTGCTAAATACCGCCAAGCTGATGTACTGCTCATTGATGATATTCAATTCATCGGCGGCAAGGAAAGCACGCAAGAAGAATTTTTCCACACCTTCAACCATCTGCACGCATCGGGCAAGCAAGTTGTATTGAGTAGTGATCGCCCACCAAAAGCCTTGCCCACGTTGGATGATCGCTTGCGCAGCCGCTTTGAAGGCGGGTTGCAAACCGATATTGCCCAACCCGATTTTGAGACACGCGTTGCCATTCTGCAATCGAAAGCCAACCGTATGGGCGTGCCTGTGCCCTATGATGTGTTGTTGTTGGTGGCAGAACGGGTGGATAGCAACATTCGTGAACTAGAGGGTGCGCTCAATCGCCTCTCTATGCAAGCACGGTTAACCAACCAGACACTGAGCCTGGTTCTGGCAAAGTCGCTCTTAGAGAATCTTGCGCCCCAACGCCTGCCATGCCCCCCAGCCGGGGTAATTCGCATTGTGGCAGAGCATTTTGGGCTACGTTTTGAAGACATGACCGGGCGCAAACGCACCAAAGAAATCGCCCATGCTCGTCAGCTTGCCATGTATCTGCTGCGCGAAGAAAACGACCTCTCGTTGCCAGCCATTGGCGATCAACTAGGAGGCCGCGACCACAGCACCGTACGCTATGGTGTGGAACGCGTGGCAGAAGAGCTTGACCACGACGAGGGCTTACGCATGACCATTCTTGCCCTACGCGATAAGGTATATGCCCCTCCCGTTGGCTAGATAGCACCGCAAGCAAGCAGAAGAAAGAGTGAGAACAAAGAGATGGGATGGGGCGAGGACGCAAGTTCTTGCCCCATTGAATATCTAGTGATGATCTAGCCACTGATTATCTAGGCGTGATGAAGCTTAGCGTTTAAAGAAGCTACAATCTTGGTATATCTTAGATAGAACATCGAATTCAGCACAATGTATATAATTGGCCCCAAAAACTGGACCATGTGCTAAGGTGTAAACCCACACTTTTCTGAGTCCATGAAGGGTCAGACACATGTCGAAAATGCGCAGACGATTCAACGCCGAGTTCAAGTTTCGTGTCGCCTTGGAAGCGGCCAAAGGGCAAGCGACGATAGGCGAGTTGGCGAGTAAACATCAAGTGCATCCCAACCAGATCAGCCAATGGAAACGGCAATTGCTGGAAGAGGGAGCGGATGTCTTCACCCGCAACGGCAAAAGCGAGCAACAGAGCCAGGAAGCGATCCAAGCCGAACTCTATGAACAGATAGGCCGCCTCAAGATGGAACTGGAGTGGTTGAAAAAAAAAGCTGCCCAGTTCGGCTGATGTGAAGCGGCGCTTCGTTGAAGTTGAACATCCGCAGATCAGTGTGCGTCGCCAGTGTGAACTGCTGGGACTGAATCGCTCGACGCTCTACTACCAGCTGGCCAGCGAATCTGCGTACAATCTGCACCTGATGCGGCTGCTCGATGAGCAGTATATGCGCACTCCATTCTATGGGTGGCCACGCATGACAGCACACCTGCAACGGCTTGGCTATGATGTCAATGGCAAGCGGATTCGTCGCTTAATGCAGCAGATGGGCTTGCAAGCACTCTACCCAAAGCCCAAGACCAGTGTGGCAGCAACAGGGCACAAGATTTATCCTTACCTGTTGCGGGGTCTCGCCATTGTGCGACCTAACCAGGTGTGGAGCGCAGACATTACCTATGTTCCCATGCCCAAAGGCTTTATGTATCTCGTCGCCATTATGGACTGGTTTAGCCGCTACGTTGTGGCCTGGCAACTCTCGAACACACTGGATGGCTACTTTTGTCTGGCTGTGCTGCGACAGGCACTCCACCAGGCCAAACCGGAAATCTTTAACACCGACCAGGGTGCACAGTTCACCGCCCATGACTTTACGGGCTGTCTCGAACAGGCACAAGTGCGCATCAGTATGGATGGCCGCGGGCGGGCGTTGGATAACATTTTCATCGAGCGGCTTTGGCGGAGCGTCAAATATGAGGACATATATCTCAAGGACTATACCGCCGTGCCGCAACTGGAAGCTGGCTTAATCACCTACTTCCAGCTTTACAACCATGAGCGACCTCACCAGAGCTTGGACTATCTCACCCCAGCCGAGGTTGTTGTTGCTTTTCATTCCACCTTATTTTTCCCGTTTCGTGGTCTTGACAACGGGGCCAACCATAGGCTTAAATTCTAGTGACCACGCCCGCCAACCACACTGTCACCGTCACCATACCCGATGGCATAATGCGCGGCTGTTGGGTGGTGGGGAGTGAGAGAATAGTTAAAATGCTATAGAAAAGGGAGCAACTATCATGGGCAACGAGATTGCGTGGCAGGTCGAGTTGGCGGTCAAGCCGGGTGAGCTTGACAACTATCGGGCGCTGATAGGCGAGATGGTGGAGTTTACAAAGACTGAGCCTAGTACCCTGATCTACGAATACTTCATCAGCAAAGACGGTCAGTTGATCTATGTCTATGAGCGTTATGCAGACGCGGCGGCGGCAGTGGCGCATCTGCTCGCCGCTGGAAAGCGCTTCGGTGGCCGCTCTGCGCAAATGGTTGAGATCAGAAGATTCCTCGTTTTTGGCATGCCAAGCGCCGAGTTGCGCGCGATCTTGGACCGTCTTGGTGCTACCTATCTAGACTTCTTCAATGGTACTCATCGTGGGTAGGATCTAAATCAGTTTGACAGCGTCAACGGGGAAGATGATGGCCCGCCTGCCGCTGCGCCTGCTCGGTGGGATGATAGAAGTCGCGGCGGCCAGGCTTCACCCGCGGCACCATAAGGAATCCCCTCATTGGCTAGCAATTTTCGTTTCGCTCTGGATTTCATAGTTAGCGATTGCCCTACCTGTCGTTTTTTGTGATCTTGACATTAGGGGCAGATCCCGCTTTGTTCCACCTTGTTTTCGTTGTTTCGTGGTCTTGACATTGGGACCAACCATAGTACCCCGATAAATTCGGACGGAAGCAGAACTTTCATCGGCAACAGCAAAAGCTTGTTTCAGTGAATCAGAAAGAAGCTTTTGCGATTTCGTTTTAACTAAAGTAAACTACAACGCAACGCTATCGTTATCTTGGAACAACGCCAACAACAGACATTTTGCTTGTTTGATCTACATAGTTGGGGTGCCTGTGTCGGATCGCGCATTGGTTCTTGCACTGGTATAAGGTTTGGCATAGGTATAGCGCGGGAATGGTTGGAATCGGATGAGCACTGAAGGTCGCCAAAAAGCATTAGAAACCACGTTAGCCGGGCTGAATAAACGCTATGGCGATGGCTCAGTGATGAAGCTGGGCGAAGCGACGCGTATGCATGTCGAAGC
>JBBQIG010000612.1:0-3506 GCA_038324715.1 Anaerolineae bacterium
GTTTCCCCAGATCAACAAAATGTTGCACTCGTCACACTATATCCAGCACTGATTGACCCAAGCAGAAAGAGTTCCCCTGAGGACTATGCCACAGCTATCCACATTTACGACACTAAGACAGGTGTAGCACAATCTCTCGGCGGTGGAGTTCGCGCCATTTGGTCACCAGATAGCAAACAAGTCGCATTTTTGCGCAATGGTAGTATATGGGTAGCGAATATAGAAACAAGTGAAGTCACAGAGAAGATTCAACAGCAACCTGATACAGGGGTGCGTGTCATTGATTATGCTTGGTCGCCAGATGGTACGCAGCTTGCCTTCATGTATGCATCTGGACAATTTACCTGGGTGCCTCAAATCTGGGTCATTAATCTGATAGATGGTAGTGAACCCAAGCTCGTTCTAAATAGAGATGCTAGTTCTCAAGATTTATCTGTTCTCGCACCCAGATGGGCACCAGATGGTAAGTCGATATACTATCTCTCTTCTGAAAACGATGGTTATGCTTCTCATCAATTTCCTAGCTACCGTACACTTTTTTGAGAGGGAGTCTTCTCGGCTGAAAACGCTGAAAATCATACTGAGTGGACTTGAATTCTAGGACATTTGGGAAGTCCAGCTTAACAATTCATAGTTGTTTTGCCATCTTTTCGGTATTTCTACCATGAAATCAAGTGATTTTGCCCCTAAAAACGTCGCCCAAAAAAAAGTGTACGGCAGCTAGTCTTTGTTATAGACATTATGGATCAACAAGTGAATCTTTGCACAATCTCGAAACGCCTTGTCTCATCTTTGTACAATGTTCGTGTATCATAAGCTACATTTACAAGAAGAAAAGTGAGCAAGTTCCCGCTTTGCCTCTCAAGATCCACTAATTACCCCACAAAAATGAAGCAGGGAAGCATCCATGTGGACACTTCCCTGCTTGTCTCTCTGATCTATAGTTTATTGAAACCTCTTGCGACAGTTCAGAAGCGTCCTAGAGAATTTACTTTTTGCACCCTACTTGGCGACGCGTTCCAAGAAGCGCACATCATTGTCATAGAAGAGGCGGATGTCATTGATCGATCGTTTCAAGATTGCCTGTCGCTCAATGCCCATGCCTGCCGCGAAGCCGCTGTAGACTGCAGGGTCATAGCCGCCATTTTTCAGCACAACGGGATGAATCATCCCTGCGCCCATAATCTCTAGCCAGCCAGAATATTTACACATGCGGCAGCCCTTGCCCCCGCACAAAATGCAATCCACATCGATCTCCACACTCGGCTCGGTGAAGGGGAAGTAGGATTTGCGGAAGCGAATGTCACGTCCCTCGCCATACATCTGGTTGGCGTAGTTCAAGATCACACCCTTGAGGTCGCTAAAGGTCACGTTGGTGTCAATAACCATCACCTCCACCTGATAGAACATCATCTCAGAGCGCGCTGTCACATCTTCGTTGCGATAGCACTTCCCCGGCAAAATCACGCGCACCGGATCGGGTGCGAATTCGCGCATGGCATGGATCTGCCCTGGGCTGGTGTGTGTGCGTAGGATCACATCAGGATTGGTGGTGAAAAAGGTATCCTGCATCTCTCGCGCGGGATGACCCGGGGGGAAGTTGAGCAGCCCGAAGTTAAAATCATCGGTCTCTACCTCGGGTGCATCATAAATTTGAAAACCCATTTGCACGAAAATATCAGAGATTTCGCGCAGTGCTGTGGTGGTGGGATGATATCGCCCCAAAATCGGCTTGCGACCAGGCAACGTGACATCGACCCCCTCGGCACTCAGGGATTGGGTTATCTCTTCTTGTGTGATAACTGCTTGTCGCTCATCGAGCGCAGCCTCCAAAACAACCTTGATCTCATTGGCAACCTTGCCCACAACGGGCCGCTCTTCACGCGGCATTTGACCCAGCCCACCCAGAAGCGTAGTCAGTTGCCCCTTACGTCCGAGATAGTCACCAAACCAGGTGCGCGCCGCCTCTGTAGAGTTGATTTGAGCCAACTCCGCCAACGCCCGCTCCTGTAATTCTGCCAACTGCTCCACTAGTGTACTCATGCCATCCTGGCCTCTCTTATGGGCGGTCATTCAATTTGCAAATAACAAACAGACCGCCGCGGCTACTTGCGCTGCAAGCGTACCAAAGATTGTGCCGCCATGCAATCTTATGGATAAACAGGCACACTTTGATTGTCTACAGCACGCATGATACCACAAGGAAAAAGGAAGATACTGGCATAGACCCCCTCCATTCCATCATCTATGACATGCTGTGATACACTGTCGCCCCATACGCCATACAGACAAAACACTGTCAAGTACATCCAAACAACCAACATTTAGATGAGTCACGTCAATAAATCGGTGTGGCATCATCTGACATACAATAGCTAACCTGTAAATGAATCGAACAACTTCAAAATCTCTTCTCCGCCGCCATCTCCCCATTCTAGCTCTCTACACACTGCTCACATTGTTGTTGACTTGGCCCCTGGTGAGCCACTTCACTACTCATGTCCCGGGTGTACCACAGTGGGCCTTTGACGAATCCACCTTCCTCTGGAATGTCTGGTATTTCAAGCATACCGTGGTCGATCAGCTTGCCAGCCCGCTACACACCGAGTTGATCTGGTATCCGTTGGGGATTGACCTTATCCTCTATACCTATAACTTCTTTCATGCATTGCTGGCGCAACCTGCCATGCTGGCGGTCAATCTGCCCTTTGGCTCCAATCTCGCTCTGGTGGTGAGCAGCGTGCTCAGTGGCTATGGCGTCTTCTTGTTGGTGCGCTATCTTTTGGGACGTAGCTGGTCGGGTCTGCCGCGGCTCACCCCTGGCGCATCCATGCTGGCGGCTTTTGGGGCAGGGCTGCTCTATGCCTTTGGCTCCAACCGCGCCATCTATGCCATGCTCGGTCATTATGACATGGTGACAACGCAGTGGATTCCCTTTTATATCCTCTCGCTACTGCGCGCGCTTGATCCAGAGCTATCTCCCAAACGTCGTCGCAACGCAGCCCTGTGGGCAGGGTTGTTTATGGCCTTCAACGGGCTAGCGGAGATGATCACTGCGCTCTTCCTTGCCATCTTCACAGGCATCGTGCTCATTGTCGTTTTGACCACAAAGTTTACCCACTCAGCAAAGAGTCAGCCCAGCGAGATCCGTCCCACAGGCGCACCCCGTCCCAGCCTGCTCAGTGGCGGCACAATGCTTGTGCTGATCGTGATTGCCGCCTTCATCATCTGGTCGCCCGCGCTGGTACCGATTCTAACCCAGTTCTTGACCAATGATTTCTCGCTCCAAGGTTGGGGTGAAGCCATCCCCCTCAGCGTCGATCTGTTAGGCTTCTTTACACCCACTGTGCTCCACCCGCTCTGGGGAGGTGATCTCATAGCCGAATTGCGCCGCGTGCAATTGCGCGCGCTGGCAGAAAGCGTGGGCGGCTTCCGCGATATCAACACAGTCTTTTTAGGATGGACAAGTGCCACCCTAGCGCTGCTCGCCTTGATCCGTTACCGCC
>JBBQIG010000613.1:0-3498 GCA_038324715.1 Anaerolineae bacterium
ATCGTGCCACGGGTGATCTCTACATTGCCGATGTAGGTCAGGGCGAGGTGGAAGAGATCAATTATTTGGCAGCCGACGACGCGAGCCGGGGTGGGCAAAACTTTGGGTGGAGTACTCTTGAAGGCAATCTTTGCTATCCACCCACAGGGAACCAAGATTGCGACCGCACAGGTTTGACAGCCCCCGTCACAAGTTATACTCATGAAAAAGGCGATTGCTCCGTGACAGGCGGCTATGTTTATCAGGCGGATCGCCCTAGTCAAGCGGATGTCTACTTGTATGCTGATTTTTGTACCGGGCGTATCTGGGGACTGCAACGCGATGGCAATGCCTGGGTGACACAAGAGTTGGATGATCGAGCCTTCCAGATTAGCAGCTTTGGTGAAGATGAGCTTGGCAATGTCTATGTTGCCGACTATAGCAACGGGCATATCTATCAGGTTTTTGACCAGTATTTCCAATGGATACCGAATGTATCCAAATCAAATAGTTCCAAAATCAATCGGTTCCAGGTAAGCAAATTTTCACACTGGTTCATTTCATCCTGATTCATTTCATCCTGATTCATTTCATCCTTACTTATTTCACACGGATAGATTGCACACTCTATGATTCGCGTCCTTTACCGGCACCGCAGTGGGGCCTTAGTTGACGATCTACCCATTGCCCAAGTCCCTTCAGCGCTCAAAGACTCTCAAGCGCGCGTCTGGATTGACATGGAATCTCCCAGCGATGAAGACCAACAGATGATCTTGACCAAGCTTTTTCGGTTTCACCCGCTTGCTGTCGAAGATACAATCAATGAAGTCCACGTGCCCAAGGTAGATGACTATGGCACCTACCTCTATATGGTCTATCATAGCTTGCAAACAGGCGATGAGCCGATGGATATTCACACCCGCGAAATTGATGTCTTTGTGGGGCAAAATTACCTGATCACTGTTCATGGAGCACCCAGTAACAGCATTAACAAGATGTGGAATCAGGAGTACCATCAAGCGCGAGGACTTGCACGCGGGGTTGCCTTCTTGCTTTATGAGATATTGGATCGGCATATAGATGGCTATATGATCTTGTTAGATCAATTTGAGCGGCGTATTGAAGAGTTGGGTGACATTATTTTTCAATCCAGCCAGAGGCAAGAGAATGCCATCCTGAACGAAATCCTCACAGCCAAGAGCAGCACATTGCGTGTGCGTCGCATCTTGTTGCCGCAACGTGAAGTATTTGAACACCTCGCCCATGATGATCTCGGCACCATTCCCACTGAGGCGCGCATCTATTTTCAAGACCTCTATGACCACATCTCGCGTTTTACTGAACTAGTCGAGAGTATGCGCGACTTGGTGCAAAGCACAATGACCACGCATCTTACGATCTCGAGTAACCGGCTCAACGAGGTGATGAAGGTGTTGACGATTATCTCGACCATCTTTATGCCACTGGGCTTTGTGGCAGGGGTCTATGGCATGAACTTTGATTATATGCCAGAATTGCAGTGGCGTTGGGCATATCCGATGGTGTGGGTGATCTTTTTAACGATTGCTGGTTCAATGTTGCTCTATTTTCGTCGTCGTCGTTGGTTATAGGGAGATATAGGCAAGCTGAGAGGCAATCTTTTATGTCCTTCTACTTTATCCGCGATCACGAACTCATCACCACCAGCCACCCGCCAGCAGAGGCACAGCCGCTAGCGCAATTTGGTACATCGCTCTTGCCCCCCACCATCACCGAACTGCATCAAAGCCTACGCGAGTGGGGGATGCTGGGCAAGCGTCCGGGGCCAATTGTTGCCAACCGCATCTGGGCTACGCCCAGCGGCACCTTGGTCGTGCACTTTGAAGCTGGACTAGAGCCGCTGCCACTGCTCTCTGTGGGCATGGGCATGGATCTAGCCGCGTGGCTGGTGCTGCTGGATAAGGCGATGGAGACCTTTGTGGTGATTGCGCGGGCGCGCACAGTGTGGTCGCCAAACGAGCTGGCGAATGCCCTGGTTTTTATCAACCCCCTATGGCTTCCACCCGCACTGGTGGCGCAGCCACCTGATAACTGGGAGCGCGTTGCCCAGGCAACAGCCGTTGCCATCGCCGATGGCCCCTTGACTGGCAGACCGACAAATCGCCATTGGCAGCGTGAAACAGAGACGAGAATCACTCGTAAATAGTTCATTCAAAGCTAAAATTCAGCCCTATTGGCCAGACGCAAGCGTATTATTGTTCCAGTAAAATTTGCATGTGACTACCGAACACTCATCCGAGCCTGAAATTTCAGCGCAAACAAAGAAGACCTGGCGACGCGTCCGGCACGATGTTTCTGCCGGGGGTGTTGCCTATCGCCGCGTAGCGGGACAGGGCGTAGCAGGGCAAGAGGGAGAAGTGGAAGTAATTGAGATTGCGCTGATCGCCACACGCGGAGGTCGTCGCTGGCAACTTCCCAAAGGCTCACGCGAAGCCGATGAGTCCTCCATTGAGACCGCTATCCGCGAAGTTCACGAAGAAGTGGGGCTGCACACCGCCCATGAAGCATTCCTCAAAAGCATCGACTATTGGTACTGGGACACCTATCGCAAAAAAGATGTGCCAGAGCTAGTCCATAAATCCGTAGACTTCTATCTCTTGAAAGTAACAGGCGGCACATTAAGTGATAGCTCCTACGAGGTCGATGCCGTGGGCTGGTTTACGTTGGAGGAAGCCCAACGCGTTCTCACCTTCAAAGGCGAACTAGAAGTGGTACAGATGGCGCAAGCGATGCTACAGGCACAATCAAACTGAATAGAATTGAATAGGAAAGACATTCATGCACCCACCGGAACGAGAGATCACGTTGCGCTTTCTCGCTGAACCCACCGATGTTAACTTCGGCGGCAAGGTACATGGCGGTATGGTGATGAAGTGGATCGACCAGGCAGCCTATGCCTGTGCCACAGGCTGGAGTGCACGCTACTGTGTCACAATCTATGTGGGTGGGATTCGTTTCTACAAGCCGATTTTTATCGGCGCGCTGGTGGAAGTACATGCCAAGATCATCTACACAGGCAAAACCAGCATGCATTTGGCGGTCGATGTATGGAGCCGCGATATTCGCCTGCAAGAGACCAGCAAAACCACCCATTGTGTGATCATCTTTGTGGCGCTCGATGACGCAGGCAATCCCACGGAAATTCCATCCTGGGAGCCAACGGATGCGAATGACATTGCCATGAAAGAATATGCCCAAAAGCTGATGGAGCTTCGTCGCGGCATTGAGGGAGAGATGGGGCGTTACCTGGAGGAAAGCTAGCCACTACACCTTCGAGGAAGCCGGGAACCCTTTGGGTGGCTTCCTCGAAGGTTGTACGAAATCAATGATTATTCACTGCCCATAAAAACGAACTATCTCCCCACAAACGCGCTCGACCTGCTCATCGGTGAGTTGCGGAAACATGGGCAGGCTGAGGATTTGCGATGAAATCTGCTCTGTCGTAGTCAGCGCAACTGGCAGGGTCAAGCGATCCTGGTA
>JBBQIG010000614.1:0-3486 GCA_038324715.1 Anaerolineae bacterium
TCGCAAGGTGGTCCCGCTCAGACTGCGATAACTTGACCTGGTAATCTTGTGTTCTTGCCATTTGTTCCCTCCTGTTTTTTGCTTTCCAGGAGCATAATCGCATTGAACACTTCTATCAAATCACGCTTGACGTGACACTAGTGTTGATGGCGTGGCAGGTGTGACCGAAGAAGTTCAATTGGAACTTGAATTTGTCGCAATTGCCAGCGAGTAGTTTAAGTTGTTTCCGTTGATGAGGTCAGGGGTCGGCTCAGATAGTATTTAACCAGGCCCAAGTCTAGGGATTCTGGGGCTGTACGCCAGCTTGTTTCCAGAAACTGCGCATACTGATTCACCAGACTCTGCACCTGCTGGACCCGATTTGCTTGGCTATCTTCCGGCTGTAGAGGTGCTTGAAAAGAAATATGAATCTGACCGTTGAGGCGATAGGTTGGATAGAAAGGGATAATCACTGCCCCGGTGTTCAAAGCAAGCTCTGCAAAGCCTGCTCTAGGCTGAAATCTTCGTCCACCAATCGATACAGTCACTGTGCTGGTATGCCTGACACTCTTTTCATTTAGAATTTGCAGGAGGTGACCTTGATGTAACTTCTGTTGAGCCTGCAGCGTGATTTCTGCAACATAAGCAGCCCTGCTCTTGGGTTTTGCTGCCTGGTTAGGCATCAACGATAGCCAGTTCGTCGCGATGAAGTCACTCAGGGTCAGAATCTCATCACTCTGTAAGTGACGAGCAATTACTGTGGTGACATGTTGCCCTGCCGCATGGTGATAGCTAAGGAGGATGACGCCTCGCCCCTGCTGGTATGCATCTTGTAGGTGGGCAAACCCAGAGACAGTGGCAAGCGTATCCAGCTTGGTGGGATCTGCACCTGCTTGTTCAATCTCTTGTTGCAGGCTGCGCATAAGCCGGTAGGATGAGGCGTGTGTCCTGTGGAAATATCCTGGGCTGAGGGGGGGCAGTGGTTTATGTGGCGTGCTGATTTGGAGCAAGTAACCGCAAAGTAAACGATGGAAGGCTTGGGCGGGAATTACATCGACAGCATTCAGTTCTTCCACCAGGCGTTGAAAGCTCTCATACTCAGTTCGGTAGAAGGCATTGATGACCTGCGGTTGCCCTGTCCACCAAGTGAGCCAACGACATGCCTGACGATAAGTTAGATGGCGCACCCACCCGGTAAGTGCGTTGAGCCGGTGAAAACTGAGGTTGGCTCTCCCCCTGAGAAGCTTTGCCGCCCTGGTCCGTAGATATTGTGCATTGCCGAGCGATTGATGAACAGTGGCGACTTGTTTGGGTTCTTCCTCATCCGGTGTAGGCAAGGGCGCAACGTCGGGTTGAAAGAGCGATGCCAAATGCGCCACGGTTGGCTTGCGAAAGAAGGCGGATGGCAGCAAATGCCCAAGCTGCTGCTCAACCTGCAAGGCCATGCGCGTGGAGAGGAGGGAGTCGCCGCCGAGGTCAAAGAAGTCATCCTCAACACCCACGGGTGCAATGTGCAGAAGCTCTGCCCAGATCTCACACAGGTGGTGCTCAAGCTCACTGCTTGGGGCCACATAGGGGACTGCCAGTTCCGGGCGTTCTTTGCCAGGAGGGGGGAGATCTTTGCGCGCCACTTTGCCACCCACGGTCAGTGGCAGCGCCTTCATCATGATAAAGAGTGAGGGAATCATGTAATCGGGTAGAGTCGCTGCCAGTTGTGCGCGCAAATCGCCTGTTGTTACTTTAGCCTCTGTGCTTGGCGCGACGTAGGCAACCAGCCGATGATCCCCGCTGGCAAGTCGTTGCGTGGTCACCACTCCGTCTTGAATTGCTTGCAATTTACGCAGTTCCGACTCGATTGCTTCCAACTCAACCCGATAACCGCGGATCTTCACCATGAAGTCTTTACGACCTAGATGTTTCAGCAATCCATCGGCGTTCATTTGGCCCATATCGCCGGTGAGAAAGATGCGTCTGTCACCGCCATCGGGGTCGGGTAGGAATTTGGCGGCGGTGAGTTCAGGTTGATTCCAATAGCCCGCGCTGAGATAGCGGCTGCGCACAGCCATTTCGCCCACGCTGCCGGCTGGTAGCGAGTGACCCTCTTCATCCAGGATTGCAACTTCTACAGTGGGCGGAGAATAGCCAGCCGGGATGCGTTCCCCTTGCCAAGCTCTCTCGGAGTGTACTGATACTCCAGAGCCCCCAAAGTTCTCAGAGTTCCCAGAGTGGAGAATTAAGCGCGCATAGGTATTGGCTTCTGTCGATCCCAATGCCACCACCACCCGACAATCATCGGGTAACAAACGCCAAAGCCGCTGGAGATCTGGCCTTTGGACGGCTTCACCAATTGTATAAATCGCTCGAATGGATGAGAGCAATGGATACGCTGCTGGTAAGTCGCCCAAACCCCGCATGACCCCTGCTGAAATATGCAATTGGGTAATTTGAACTTGCTGCACCCACTCATAAAGTGCTACGGGTGAAATTTCTTTGATCTTGTGGGCATAAATAGTGACACCATTGAGAAGCCCACCCAAGATCACGCGCGTTGTGGCGGCGTGTGCATACGAAAAGAGATGGGCAACCCTGTCGGATGGACAATAGCCTAGATCCTGAGCGGCAAGGTAGCTGGATTGTATGCTCTGGGCATCCGTGCGAACTATGCCGCGCGGTAGACCCGTTGATCCAGAGGTATATTGGATACAGGTATAGGCTTGTGGATTGCGCTCGACCGCAACGGGGCTAGCCAGTGTATGTGGTGGCAAAGCATCCATGTACACGATAGGGATTTGAGAGTTCTCGCCCAACAGCTTACCTGCCAAATCATGGAGTACAGAAGTTGTTACCAGAGCTTGGGGGGTACAATCATTCAAGGTCTGTTGTAGGGGAGCTTCTCCCTGATTCTCGTCAAGTGGCACATAAAAATGACCTGCCTTGAGTGTGCCGAGAATACCCACAAGGCTGACGAATTCATGGGGTAGCAGTAAGGCAATTGGCAACTGTTTGTCTACCCCCTCAACCCTTTCTACACATTCTTTTAGCTGCTCAATCAGTGCCGCGGCTAGTTGATCACTACGTTGGTCAAGCTCTGCATAGGTGAATGATTCCTCGACATCTACATAGGCTAGATGGTTAGCCGGAAGCGCATTGATCACGCGCCGAAAGCGATTCAGAATCGACCCATTGGGATCTGTCTCCTCACTAGACAATTGAATAGGCAATTGAATAGGCAATTGCGCTCTGTCCGACCTGATTGTTTCTGCGCTCGTTACTGTGCTACTCATTAGGGTGTCCTCTTAAAAATTTTCTCGCCATCCATCCCGACCTGTAAGTTATTTGAGGCTATGGAGGCAATTTGCGGTCGCCCTAGATGTTGGGCGATCATGCCCCAGGCTAAGGATTCTGGGGCTGTGCGCCAGCTTGTCTCCAGAAACTGCGCATACTGGCTCACCAAACCGTGCACCTGTTGCGAGCGACTGGCTGGGCTTGCTGTGGGCTGCAAGGGGG